>NZ_BAAAQX010000007.1:0-204274 GCF_039531895.1 Nonomuraea monospora | reverse complement strand
TCTGCGCTGCGCCGCCCGTCTGCGCTGCGCCGCCCACCCGCCCGCCATCCTGCGCTGCGCCGTCCGCCTGCGCTGCGCTGCCCGCGCTGCCCGCCTGCCCTGCCCGGCCGCTGACGTGCGTCACCCGTCGGCCTGGTCGCCCGTAGCCGGGCTGCCGAGGGCTGCGAGGACGGCGGCGAGGCAGGACTGGGCGTGGGCTAGCCCGTCCTGGTGCCGCTCGGGACAGGCGGCGGCGAGCTCCCGGCGAAGGGTGACCGCCTCCACGACGAGCGGCAACGCCTCGACCGGCAGCCCACGCCCCGTCAGGCTCGTCCCCACCTCGACCAGCACCCCCGCCAGATCCCCCCGATAAACCCCGGGCGCCGCCGCGGCCAGCCGCCGGTAGATCGTCACCGCCTCCCGCTCGGCCCTCAGCGCCTCGTCCGCCCGCCCCAGCGCCACCAGCGTCGCCCCCAGATTGATCAGCGTGTCGGCCAGATCCGCCAGAAAACGCTCAGGAGAGACCGCGGCGAGCCCCCGATAGACCGACACCGCCTCCCGCTCAGCCTGCAACGCCTCCCCGTGCCGCCCCAGCTCGGAAAGCGTCACCCCCAGACTGACCAGGCACCCGGCCAGCTCGGGCAGGTAGACGTCCGGCGCCGTCCCGGCCAGCCGCCGGTAGACGGCGATGGCCTCCCGCTCGGCCCCCAGCGCCTCCGCGGCCCCGGCCAGCTCCCCGAGCTGCACCCGCTCCATGAGCCACCGCGCCCGCCACAACGCCCGGCCTCGTGCCCGCCACGACGCCCGCCAACGCGCCCGCCACAGCGCCCGCCCGTCCTCCCCCTGGACTCCCCCCACGGCGGACCGCCGGTCAGGTGGTGCCCGAGACGACGGGCCCGCACGAGCCGGGAAGGATGTAGCCGGTGCTCTGCTTGCCCAGGCACGTGTGGAAGTAGATCGTCTGACGCTCCGCCACGTCGCCGTAGGACCGCTCGGTGCACTTGCCGGCCCCGCTCGTGTGCCACTTGTCCGGCATCTCGCTGGTCCCGATGTCGGCCATGACGACGACCGAGTACCCGTCGGCGTACCCGTCGCAGACGGTCATCTTGTCGCCGTTGGCGGCCCAGTAGCCGTACCCGGTGCCCCAGCCCCCGGAGCAGCCGTAGTAGGTGCAGCCGGTGAGTGCCGCGGCGGGCGTGACGCCCACCGTGGCGAGGGCCACGGTCGCGGCGGCGACCAGCCCCGCGAGCGCGATGCCGCGCCTCCTCGCCCGTCCGCCGCTTCCCCTGTTCGCACGCATGAAGATCCTTCCTGGAGATCGGGTCACTTGCCGCTGCGGCCTAGCTGGCACCAGGATCGGGGCGGCACGCAATGTTCGGCATCCCTCATCAGGCAGGCAAACAATGTTTTTCCCGGCACCCGGCCCCTCCGCCGGAGCCCCGTAACGGTGGCGGGCCGTCGTGAGAGCCCGGTGGACCCGGCAGCGGGGCCGGTGCAGCGCTTCGCCTTCGAGCTGCGCAAGCTGCGCCAGGAGGCGGGCGGCCTGACCTACCGGGCGATGGCAGGGCGCGCCGGCTACTCGGTCACCACGCTGTCGCAGGCGGCGGCGGGCGAGCGGCTGGCGTCGCTGCCCGTCGTCCTCGCCTTCGTGGAGGCGTGCGGCGGGGACGTCTCGGAGTGGGAGCGCGGCTGGCGGCAGGTGGCCGCCGAGCTGGCACGCGAGCGCGCCGACGAGGACGGCGCCGCCGGGCCCTACCCTGGCCTGGCCTCCTACGACACGCACGACGCCGGCCGGTTCTTCGGGCGGGAACGGCTCGTCGAAGAGCTGTGTGAGCTGCTGCGGCGGCACCGGTTCGCCGCGGTGTTCGGCTCGTCGGGCAGCGGCAAGTCGTCCCTGCTGCGGGCCGGGCTGGTGCCCGCCGTCCAGGACGGGCGGCGGTGCCTGATGCTCACCCCGGGAGAGCATCCGATGCGGCACGCCGCCCGGATCGCCGAGGACGACGGCG
This sequence comes from Nonomuraea monospora, assembly GCF_039531895.1. Taxonomy (NCBI): domain Bacteria; kingdom Bacillati; phylum Actinomycetota; class Actinomycetes; order Streptosporangiales; family Streptosporangiaceae; genus Nonomuraea; species Nonomuraea monospora. Next base: position 202,289 of record NZ_BAAAQX010000007.1, on the reverse strand, counting down.
ACGCCGGGGCGCTGGTCGTGGTCGACCAGTTCGAGGAGGTGTTCACGCTCTGCCAGGACCGGCGCGAGCGCGAACAGTTCATCGACCTGCTGCTCGGCGCGCGCAGCGGGACGAGCGTGGTCGTCGCGGTGCGCGCCGACTTCTACGGGCGCTGCGCCGAGCACCACGCGCTCACCACGGCCCTGCGCGAGGCCGGCCTGCTGGTCGGGCCGATGCGCCAGGACGAGCTGAGGGAGGCGATCGTGCGGCCGGCCGCCGCCGAGGGCCTGACCGTGGAGCGGGCGCTGACGGCCGCGATCATCGCCGACGTCGAGGGCGAGCCGGGGGCGCTGCCCCTGATGTCGCACGCGCTGCGGGAGGTGTGGCGGCGCCGTACGGGGAAGATGCTGACCCTGGACGCCTACGACGGCGTGGGCAGGGTCCAGGGCGCGATCAGCCACACCGCCGAGGAGCTGTACGCGGGGCTGTCGCCGGCGCAGGCGAGGATCGCCCGGCGGATCCTGCTGCGGCTGATCGACCCGGGCGAGCGGGCCCAGGCGACCCGCCGTCCCGCCGCCAGGGCGGAGCTGGACCCGCACGGCGAGGAGGACACCGCGCTGGTCGTCGAGCGGCTGGCCGCCGCCAGGCTGCTGACGCTGCACCAGGACACGGTGGAGCTGGCGCACGAGGCGCTGATCGAGTCGTGGCCGCGCCTGCGCGGCTGGGTGGACGACGGGCGCGACCGCCTGCGCGCGCACCGGCAGCTCACCGACGCGTCCGAGGCGTGGGAGGCGCACGGCAGGGACGCCGGGCTGCTCTACCGCGGCGCCCGGCTCGCCGCCGCCGAGAAGCTACTCGCCGAGCCGGGGGAGCTGACACCCCGGGAACGCGGGTTCGTCGACGCGAGCGCCGCGCTGGCCCGGCGCGCCTCCCGGACGCGGGTCGCCGTCTCGGCCGTCCTGGCGGTCCTGCTGGCCGCCTCCATGATCGCGGCGGGGGTCGCCGTCCGGCAGGCCGGCGTGGCCGACGACCGGCTGGCGGAGGCGACGGCCCGGCTGGCGGCCAGGCGCGCGGCCACCCTGCGGACCAGCGACCCGAAGCTGGCCCGCCGGCTGAGCGCCGCGGCCTGGCGGATCGCGCCGGTCGCCGAGGCCAGGGGCGAGCTGATCGACTCCATGGCGCTGCCCCTGGTGGACGTCGTCACCGCCCCGTACGACCCGGCGGGCCTGGTGCACGGGCTCAGCGCCGACGGCGGCAGGCTGGCCGTCCACACGCCCGCCACCGCGTCCGCGCCGGGCGCGCTGCGCGTGCTCGACCTGGCCGCCAGGAGGGAGGTCGCGAGCGCCCGATGGACGGGTTCGCGCGTCTCGGAGCTGGTGTGGAGCCCCGACGGCCGCCTGCTGGCGGTGCACGACGGGACCAGCACCCAGGTGTGGGCCGTCGCCGCCGGCGGCCTGACCGACCTCGGCGTCGCCTTCCCCCACCTCGACCCCACGGGCTTCAGCGCGGACGGGCGCGTCCTGCTCGGCGTCCGCGACGGTACTCACGAGGCCTGGCACGTCGCGGACCGGACGCGCCTGCCCGGCGAGCCGGTCGCCGCCGTCAGCCCGGACGGCCGGCTGGCCCTGGCCATCCCGGCGCGGGACTCCGGCGACGGGGGAGTGCGGGTCAGGAACGTGCGCGACGGCGAGCCTCTCAGGCTTCCGTCGCTGCCGGAGACCGCGACCGGGGGCGAGTTCAGCCCGGACGGGCGGCGCCTGGCGGTCTCGACGGCCGACGGCGTCCGGCTGTGGGACGTTGCGTCGGGCAAGGTGCTCCACAGCGCGCTGGTCCCGCCCGCGGAGGGGGTGGAGTTCAGCCCCGACGGCCGGTTCCTGGCCGGGACGTGGCGCGGGCAATGGCTGGTCCTGTGGCGGGTGGACGACGGGGCGCTGCTGCTGAACACCTCCATCCAGGCGGACGCGCCCGGAGCCGAGCCCCGCTTCTCCCCGGACGCCCGGCTGCTGCGGGTGCCCGGTCAGTACGGCACGGTGAACGTCCTGGACGTCTCGCCCTTCACCCGCCCGGAGGTGCTCGCGCCCGGCGGCGGCGAGCGGCTGCTGAGCGCCGACGGCCGTCACCTGGTGACGACCGGCCGCCGCGAGGGCCGGCCGGAGGTGCGCCTGTGGGACGTCGCCACGCGCAGGCCCGTGGGCGGCCCGTTACCCGTCGCCGATCTCCCCGGTGGGACGGCGTACTCGCCGCTGTTCAGCCCGGACGGGCGCACGCTCGTCCTCACCCACCCGCAGTCTCCCGTGGTGACCCTGTGGGACACGCGCGACGGCCGCCACCTCGGCGCGGTGCGCCTGCGGAGTCCCGGGGCCGCCGGAGTGCTGTCCGTCGCCTTCTCTCCCGGCGGCGGGACCGCCGCGATCGCCACCCTCAAGGCGGACCCCGGCGGCCCGCACATCGGTGACCTGGAGCTGTGGGACGTGCGCGCCAGGAGCTGGATCCGCACCGTCCCCGACGCGGGAGCGCAGGCCCTAGTCTTCGAGCCGGACGGCCGCCGCCTGCTCGCCGACGGATCCAGCAGGGGGCGGATCCTGGTCGACACGGCCACCGGGGCCATTCGCCCGCACGCCTCCGACGCCCGCACCGCGGGGAAGATCCTCTTCGCGGGGGACAGGGCCGCGGTCGGCGGCAGGGACGGGAACCTGACGTTCTGGGACAAGGAGCTGCGCAGGCCGCTGGCTCCGCCGCAGACCTCGTACACGGCGGCGGTCGCCGCGCTCGTCCCGCACCCGCGGGGCGGCCTGCTCGCCACCGTCGGCAGCGAGGGCGAGCTGGGCATCCAGCTCTGGGCGTGGAGCGGATACCAGCGGATCGCCTCCCCGATCACCTACCACACCCGATCGGTGCCGGCCGTGGCGTTCAACGGGACCGCCCTGCTCGTCTCGACCGAGGACGGCGCCCTGCGGGAGATCACCGTGGACCCCGGCGCCGCCACCACGGCGATCTGCCGGCGGGACGGCGGCCTGACCCCGGCCGAATGGCGGCAGCACGTCCCGGAGCTGGAGTACCGCGAGACCTGCCCCTGACCAGGGCTGATCCGGCTCAGTGGCAGGCGGGGAGCGCCTCGGCGAGGAACCGCTCCCGCTCGCCCTCCTCCAGGTGATCGCTGAACAGCACCCCGTCGAGATGATCGACCTCGTGCTGCAACACCCGCGCCAGCACGCCCAGCGCCCGCACGCTGACGGGCTTGCCGAACATGTCGCGGCCACGCGCTGTGACCATGTAGGAGCGTTCCAGTGGCCACCACACGCCGGGCGCCGACAGACACGCCTCATCCGCGGTCACCCGCCGCTCCGACACCTCCAGCCGCGGGTTGACCAGATGGCCCTGCTTGCCGTCGTAGGCGTAGACCACCACCCGCACCGGCTCGCCGATCTGCGGCGCCGCCAGGCCCGCCCGCCCCGACGCCGCCCGCATGGTCGCGGTCAGCGACTTGACGAGCTGCCTCAGCTCCCGATCGAACTCCTGGATCGGTGCCGCGACCGAGCGGAGCACCGGATCATCGAACGTGCGAATAGGCCGGACCGTCACCCGCTACTCCCCGATAGGCCGCGATCGTCACGGTGAACGTTTCCCTGGAGTGCACCCCGCCAATCGCGAAGGTGATGCCTTGTAGCACAGCGGTAACAGAAGAGACCCAGTGGCGAAACCACCCGAAAGCAGTATCGGAGGGTGATCTCACTTGCGTCACACGCGCCTGTGATGCCTGGCCGGGTGCTCGGGGCCCGGCCAGGCGTCCACGACTACCTGGAGGTGCAGGCATGAGCGCGCTTCCCCTCGAGGGCGGCTCTTCCCCGGAGACCGCGCCCGACGCGCTGGCGGGCTTCACCGTCGGCGTCACCGCCACGAGACGGCGCGAGGAGTTCGGGGCGCTCCTGGAGCGCCGCGGCGCCCGCGTGGTCAGCGCCCCCGCGATCCGCCTCGTCCCCCTGGCCGAGGACGCCGACCTGCTCGCCGCCACCCGGCAGAGCCTGGAGTCGCCACTGGACGACGTCGTGGTCACCACAGGCGTCGGCTTCCGCGGCTGGATGGCAGCGGCCGAGGGCTGGGGGCTGTCCGCCGACCTGGGCGAGCACCTGTCCAAGGCCCGCCTGCTCACCCGCGGCCCCAAGGCCAGGGGAGCGGTGCGCGCCGCCGGCCTCAACGACCACTGGACCCCCTCGACCGAGTCGTGCAACGAGGTCAAGGAGTACCTCCTGGCCCAGGACCTGCACGGGCGGCGCATCGCGGTGCAGCAGCACGGCGAGCCGCTGCGCGACTTCGTGGCCGCGCTGCGCGAGGCCGGCGCCGAGGTGATCGAGATCCCGGTCTACCGGTGGCTGCCGTACCGCGACATCTCGCCGCTGCGCCGCCTCATCAGCCAGACCATCTCCGGCTCCGTGGACGCGGTCGCGTTCACCAGCGCGCCCGCCGTGCACGCCATGCTCGGCGCGGCCAGGGCGGAAGGGCTGGAGGAGGCGCTGCTGGCCGCGTTCGGCGGGCCGGTCGTGGCCGCCTGCGTGGGGCCCGTCACCGCCGAACCGCTGACCTCGCGCGGCGTCCCCACCCTGCAGCCGGACCGCTCCCGCCTCGGCGCGCTGGCCCGCGCCCTGGCCAGGCACCTGCCCGAGCACGGCGTCACCCGCCTCACGGCCGGCGACCACCGGCTCGAGATCCGCGGCCACGCCGTGGTCGTGGACGGCGAGCTGCGCCCGCTGCCGCCCGCCCCCATGGCGGTGCTCAAGCGGCTGGCCGACAAGCCGGGGCACGTGGTGTCGCGGGCCGACCTGCGCACGGTGCTGCCTGGCAGCGTCGCGCGCGACTCGGCCGAGCACGCCGTCGAGATGGCCATCACCCGGCTGCGCCGTGCCCTCGGGCCCAGCGGCATCGTCGAGACGGTGGTCAAGCGCGGCTACCGGCTCGCCTGCCTGTACGAGGCAGGCCTTTGACGCCCCCGCACCCGGGGTCGTCCACCACCATCACCACCGACACCACCATCACCGCCCCACAGGCACCACCGCCACCGACCTTCACCACCGTCCCCGCCACCCTCACCACCGTCGCGCAGGAGGAAAACACCATGCCTTGGGGCACCACGCCGTCCGGACGCGCCGGAGGGAGCAGGTGACGCCCGCGCTCGTCCTGGCCGCGCACGGGACGCGCAGCGCCGAGGGGGAGCAGACCCTGTCGGCGCTGGCGGAGACGGTCCGCCGGGCCCGCCCCGGGCAGCGCGTTGAGCTGAGCTACCTGGAGATCAGCTCGCCCCTCCTGGCCGACGTCCTGCCCGCCGTCCCCGGCCCGGTCGTCGTGGTGCCGCTACTGCTCGCCGGCGGCTACCACGTGCACATCGACCTGCCCGAGGTCATCGCGGACCACCGTCCCGACGCCGTCGTGGCCGGCTGGCTCGGCCCCCACCGGCTGCTCACCTCCGCCCTGGTGCGCAAGCTGGCGCGGGCGGGCCTGCGCTCCACGGACGCCGTCCTGCTCGGCGCGGCCGGCTCGTCCGACCCCTCCGCCCTGGCCGACGTGCGCGCCGCCGCCCACCAGCTCGCCGTACGCCTGGCCCGCCCGGTCACGGCCGCCTTCGCCTCGGCGGGCGCGCCGTCGCTGGAGGAGGCCGTGGAGCGGCTGGGCTCCACCCCGGCCGCGCGCGTGGCCATCGCCTCGTACGTGCTCGCGCCCGGCTTCTTCCACGACCGGCTCGCCTCGGTGGGGGCGGGGCTCGTCAGCGAGCCGCTGGGCGCGGACCCTGACGTGGCGGCGCTCATCTGGCACCGCTACGACCAAGCCCTGCAACGCAGCCACAGCGCAAGGGAACGGCAGCCGCTACGCCGCGCCTGACCCCGCCCGGCCCGGCCAGCCGCCGGGCCGGAACGCGGCCCGTCACCCGCCTGCTGGGCCGGAGCGCGGCTCGTCAGGCACACGCCGGGCCGGAACGCGGCTCCTCACGCGCACGCCGGGCCGCGGCTCACCAAGCACGCGCCGGGCACCCGGACCGTCGCCGAAGCGCCCGGAGCGCATGCGCGCCACCAGACCGTCCTGGGCGCGCGCGAAGCACATGTACGCCACCGCCAGGCACTCGCCGCCGAGCCCAGCTCGCACCCCTGCCCACCCGATCACTCAGACGGGCTCGGGCACAGGCTCCAGCCGCAACTCCCGTACGATCTCCCGGGCGCTGACCTCACGAGCAGGCCCCGCGTCCGCCCCCACGAACATCTCGATGTAGGCCCGATGGAAGCAGCCCGCGACCATCAGCCGCGCACTAGCCTCCGGATCCACTTCGGGCCGCACCCGCCCCAGCCGCTGCTCCGCCGCCAGGTAAGCGGCGAGCGGCGCGGTCTCGGCGCGCGGCCCGAGCCCCGTCTCACGGACGGCCTGACGGAAGCGGACGGTCACGTTCGGGGAGGTGAAGGCGGGCAGCGCCGCACTTTGTACATCTATGTAGTACTCGATCCCCGCCCGAGCGATCGGCAGAAGGTTGTCCGAAACGGACCCTTTTCCAATGCGGTGGGAGAGATCGTGAAGAATGCTCAGCCAGAGTGGCAGGCGGTCCTGGAGCAGGGCGAGGAAGTAGTCCACCGAGCCGCCGGGGCGGTCTTCCCTGAGGGAGACGGCCATCTGCAGAACTCGCTGCCTGGTGTCCTGGCTCCTGTGGTGCGGGTCTACATGGGGTGTCGCCATGGCATGCCTAACGTGCGCGGTCAGTTGAGCAGGCATCACGTGCGAAGCCGATGTCGGGGTTGTGTCCTGAGTCTGGAGTCCCAACTTGGTGCAAACTTATACGGGTTCCCGATTATTACCCGAGAACGGGAGAAGATGTCGGATCTAATCCCTGAAGGTTAGCTGTCAGTGTCGCGATCTCTACGGCGCAGGTAGCGCTCGAACTCGGCCGCGATCGCATCGCCGCTGGCCTCGGGCAGCTCGGCCGCGTCCTTGCGCTCCTCGAGCTCCTTGACGTACTCGGCCACCTCGCTGTCCTGCGAGGCCAGCTCGTCGACGCCGTGCTCCCACGCCCTGGCCTCCTCGTCGAGGTCGCCCAGCGGCATCGGGATCTCCAGCACGTCCTCCAGCCGGCGCAGCAGCGCCAGCGTGGCCTTCGGGTTGGGCGGCTGCGCCACGTAGTGCGGCACCGACGCCCACAAGGAGATCGCGTCCAGCCCGGCCTTGCCGAACGCGTGCTGCAGCACCCCCACGATGCCCGTCGGGCCCTCGTAGCGGCTCAGCTCCAGGTTCGTCGAACGGGCCAGGCCCTCATTCGTCGCCCCGCCCAGGATCGGCACCGGCCGGGTGTGCGGCGAGTCGTTGAGCAGCGCGCCCAGCATCACGGCCAGCTCGATGCCCAGCTCGCGGCAGATGTAGATGATGTCGTCGCAGAACGAGCGCCAGCGCATGTTGGGCTCGATGCCGCGCAGCAGCACGACGTCGCGCTCCAGCCCCGGCGGACGGGCGCGCAGCAGCCGCGTGGTCGGCCAGACGATCGACTGCGCCAGCCCGTCGCTCATCTCGACCACGGGACGGGTGACCTGGAAGTCGTAGTAGTCGTCGGGGTCGAGCGCGATGAGCGGCTCGGCCTTCCACGCCGACTCGAGGTGGGCGATCACACCGCTGGAAGCCTCGCCCGCGTCGTTCCACCCCTCGAACGCGGCAATGAGCACCGGGTCGACGAGCTCGGGGAGCCCTTCGAGCTCTATCACGTGTCGCCTCCTCTCTCCATCGTCCCGCTAAGCCTATGCGGTAAGGAGGCGTCGCCGTCACCGATCTCTTCCCGAACGCCGCGCCGCGACGACCTCCTGGAGGTGCGGGGTGGTGGGGGAGCGGGGCGGGCGAGCGTGGCGGTCAGGCGGGGTCAGCGGCGCCGTGCGGGCTCGAACTTCGCGTCACCGCTGGTGAACGGGCTGTGGCCGCGCGCTCCCGTACCGCGCGCGGGCGTGTCGAACGACCGCCACACCACGACCTCGGCGCGACGCGAGGCAGGCTTGGGAGCGCACGCCGTTCGCCCCCAGCGCACTCCCCGGCACGCCCACACGGCCCCACCCGCCGCGCCCTTCGCCGCGCGCTCCCGCATCGCGCCCGCACCGCGCCCGCATCGCGCCGCGCCCATCGCGCCCGCATGGCGCCCGCACCGCGCGGCGGGTGTGACGCCCAGCGCGGGCGGGCGCCGTCATCCCGTCGGCGAGGCGCTCAGCGCCCTCCGGCCGTCGTGTGGACGACGAGGACGTCGCACGACGCCCGGTGCGTGACCCCCGAAGGCACCGACCCCAGCAGCCGCCCCGCCAGGCTGTTGAGCCCCCGGTTCCCCACCACGAGCAGATCGGCCGCGTGCCGTTCGGCCAGCGTCACGAGCACGTCCACCGCCTCCCCCTGCTCAGCCGCCAGCACCACCTCAACGGCCCCCGCCGCCACCGCGTGCTCACGGGCGGCCCGCAAGGCGTCGTCCGCGGGTGTGGAGCCGCTGACCTTGTAGGCCAGGTCCCCGAGCCGGTCGGCGGCGGCGGCCCGGGTGCTCTCCCGCATGGGCAGGTAGGCGCAGGCGAGGACGAGGGTGGCGCCGGTGGCCGCGGCGAGGGAGGCGGCGGCCGTGACGGCGCGGAAGGAGGAGGCGGAGCCGTCGGTGCCGACGAGGACGGTGCGGTAGGCCATGAGAGCCCCCAATTGGACGCAAAGTACAATTGACGGAACGTACCCTAGCGTTTCTCGCAGGATGCGGGAAAAGGCCTGCACAGAACCGCGCTCGAGCGTCGCGCGAGGCGCACCCGATAAGCTTTTGCCCATGAGCATCTCCCCGACCTTCAGAGAAGTGTTGGCCCGGCGTGTCATCGTCGCCGACGGGGCGATGGGCACGATGCTTCAGGCCCAGGACCCGACGATCGACGACTTCCACGGTCACGAGGGCTGCAACGAGGTGCTCAACGTCACCCGCCCCGACATCGTGCGCGGCGTGCACGACGCCTACTTCGCCGTCGGCGTCGACTGCGTGGAGACCAACACCTTCGGCGCCAACCTGGCCGCTCTCGGCGAGTACGACATCCCCGACCGCGTCTTCGAGTACTCCGAGGCCGGCGCGAGGATCGCCCGTGAGGCCGCCGACCACTGGGCCACGCCCGAGCAGCCGCGCTTCGTGCTGGGCTCGATGGGCCCCGGCACCAAGCTGCCGACCCTCGGCCACCTGCCGTACGCGAGCCTGCGCGACGCCTACCGCGACAACGCCGCGGGCCTGATCGCGGGCGGCGCCGACGCGCTGATCATCGAGACGTGCCAGGACCTGCTGCAGGTCAAGGCCGCCGTCGTGGGCGCGCAGCGGGCCATCGAGGCCTCCGGCCGCGACATCGTGATCATCGCGCAGGTGACGATCGAGACCAACGGCGCGATGCTGCTCGGCTCCGAGATCGGCGCCGCGCTGACCGCGATCGAGCCGCTCGGCGTCGACATCGTCGGCCTCAACTGCGCCACCGGCCCGGCCGAGATGAGCGAGCACCTGCGCTACCTGGCCCGCCACTCGCGGCTGAAGCTGTCGTGCATGCCCAACGCCGGCCTGCCCGTCCTGACCTCCGACGGCGCCTACTACCCGCTGTCGGCGGGCGAGCTGGCCGACGCCCACCAGACCTTCACCCGCGACTACGGCCTGTCCCTGGTCGGCGGCTGCTGCGGCACCACGCCCGAGCACCTGCGCCAGGTCGTCGAGCGGGTCAGGGGCCAGGAGGTCACGGCCCGCCGCCCGCACCCCGAGCCGGGCGCGTCCTCGCTCTACCAGACCGTCCCGTTCCGCCAGGACACCTCCTACCTGGCCATCGGCGAGCGCTGCAACACCAACGGCTCCAAGGCCTTCCGCGAGGCCATGCTGGAGGGCCGCTGGGACGACTGCGTCGAGACGGCCCGCGACCAGGCCCGCGACGGCGCCCACATGCTCGACCTGTGCGTCGACTACGTCGGCCGCGACGGCGTGGCCGACATGAAGGAGCTGGCGTTCCGCTTCGCCACCGCCTCCACGCTGCCGATCATGCTCGACTCGACCGAGCCCGCGGTGCTGCAGGCCGGCCTCGAGATGCTGGGCGGGCGCGCCGCGGTCAACTCCGTCAACTACGAGGACGGCGACGGCCCCGACTCCCGCTTCACCAGGATCATGCGGCTGGTGCGCGAGCACGGCTCGGCCGTGGTCGCGCTGACCATCGACGAGGAGGGCCAGGCCCGCACCGCCGACCACAAGCTGCGGGTGGCCTCCCGCCTGGTCGACGACCTGACCGGCAACTGGGGCATGCGGGTCGAGGACATCATCGTCGACTGCCTGACCTTCCCCATCGCCACCGGCCAGGAGGAGACCAGGCGCGACGGCCTGGAGACCATCGAGGCCATCCGCGAGCTGAAGCGCCGCTACCCGGGCGTGCAGACCACGCTCGGCCTGTCGAACATCAGCTTCGGCCTCAACCCGGCCGCCCGCATGGTGCTCAACTCGGTGTTCCTCAACGAGTGCGTCAACGCCGGGCTTGACTCGGCCATCGTGCACGCCTCCAAGATCCTGCCGATGGCGCGCATCCCCGACGAGCAGCGCCAGGTCGCCCTCGACATGGTCTACGACCGCCGCCGCGAGGGCTACGACCCGCTGCAGCGGTTCATGGACCTGTTCGAAGGCGTCGACGCCGCCGCGATGCGCGCCGGCAAGGCCGAGGAGCTGGCCGCGCTGCCGCTGTGGGAGCGGCTCAAGCGGCGCATCATCGACGGCGAGCGCAAGGGCCTGGAGGCCGACCTCGACGCCGCCCTGGAGCAGCGCCCCGCCCTGGAGATCATCAACGACGTGCTGCTCGACGGCATGAAGACGGTCGGCGAGCTGTTCGGCTCCGGCCAGATGCAGCTCCCGTTCGTGCTGCAGTCGGCCGAGGTGATGAAGACCGCCGTCGCCCACCTCGAACCCCACATGGAGCGCGTCGAGGGCGAGACGAAGGGCCGCATCGTGCTGGCCACCGTCAAGGGCGACGTGCACGACATCGGCAAGAACCTCGTCGACATCATCCTGTCCAACAACGGCTACCAGGTCGTCAACCTCGGCATCAAGCAGCCCGTCTCCGCCATCCTGGAGGCAGCCGACGAGCAGAAGGCCGACGTCATCGGCATGTCGGGCCTGCTGGTGAAGTCGACGGTCATCATGAAGGAGAACCTGGAGGAGATGAACTCCAGGGGCCTGTCCGAGCGGTACCCGGTGCTGCTCGGCGGCGCCGCCCTGACCCGCGCTTACGTCGAGCAGGACCTCGCCGAGCTGTTCGAGGGCGAGGTGCGTTACGCGCGCGACGCGTTCGAGGGGCTGCGGCTGATGGACGCGTTCATGGCCGTCAAGCGCGGCGTGGCGGGCGCGACGCTGCCGCCGCTGCGCGAGCGGCGCGTCAAGACCGGCGCGACGCTGGTCCGCACGCCCGTCGAGGAGCTGCCCGCCCGCTCCGACGTGGCCGCCGACAACCCGCTGCCGCGCGCGCCGTTCCACGGCGACCGCGTCGTCAAGGGCATCTCCCTGAACGAGTACGCCGCCTTCCTCGACGAGCGGGCCCTGTTCCTCGGCCAGTGGGGGCTCAAGCCCACCAGGGGCGGCGACGGGCCCGGCTACGAGGAGCTGGTCGAGACCGAGGGCCGGCCGCGGCTGCGCATGTGGCTGGAGCGCATGCAGACCGAGGGCCTGCTGGAGGCGGCCGTCGTCTACGGCTACTTCCCGTGCGTCGCCGACGGCGACTCGCTGATCATCCTCGACGACGACGGCAGCGAGCGCACCCGCTTCACCTTCCCGCGCCAGCGCCGCGACCGGCACCTGTGCCTGTCCGACTTCTTCCGGTCCAAGGACTCCGGAGAGGTCGACGTGGTCGGCTTCCAGGTGGCCACCATGGGCGCGAAGATCTCCGAGGCCACGGCCGAGCTGTTCGCCAAGGACGCCTACCGCGACTACCTGGAGCTGCACGGCCTGTCGGTGCAGCTCACCGAGGCGCTGGCCGAGTACTGGCACGCCCGGGTCCGCTCGGAGTGGGGGATCGGCGGCGAAGAGTCGCTCGACGACATGCTCAAGGTCAACATCCAGGGCTGCCGCTACTCCTTCGGCTACCCGGCCTGCCCGAACCTGGAGGACCAGAAGCAGCTGTTCGAGCTGCTCGCGCCTGAGCGCATCGGGGTGACGCTGTCGGAGGAGTTCCAGCTCCACCCGGAGCAGGCCACCTCGGCCCTGGTCGCCCACCACCCGGAGGCCAAGTACTTCAACGTCTGACCGACCCCGGCCCCTGCCCGCGCGGGCGGGGGCCGCGACGGGCGGGCGGCATGGTGGACGGGCGGCGCGCCGGGCAGCGAGGCGGCAAGGCGCCGGGCGAAGGCGGCAAGCGGCAGGGCGCCGGGCCACGGCGTGCCGGGCGGCAGGGCGTCGAGCACAAGGCGGCAAGGCGCAGGCGGCAAGGCAGCGGCGGCAGGGCGCCGGGCGAAAGCGCGAGCGGCCGGGTGGCGAGCGGCCGGGCGGCCAGGCGCCAGGGCGCTGGGCGAAGGCGGCGAGCGGCGGGGCGCCGGGCCACGGAACGCTGGACGGCAGGGCGCCGGGCCGCCGGGTGTCGGGCCGTGGGGTGTCGGGTCGCGGGGCGGCAGGATGGCGAGTGGGAAGGCGGCGGCGTGGTGAGCGGCGGCGCGGATCGGGGGCGAGGATGCGAGCGGTTTTCTTCGACATGGACGGCCTGCTGGTGGACAGCGAACGCGTCTGGCTGCAGGTCGAGACCGAGGTGATGGCCAGGCTGGGCGCCGAGTGGACCCCCGAGCACCAGGTGCACCTGGTCGGCGGCTCCATGGAGCGCACCGTCGACTACATGCTGTCGGTGTCGGGTGCCGACGTGCCGCCCGCGACCGTCCGCGAGTGGATGGTGACCGGCATGGTGACCCGCCTGTCGGCCGGGGTGCACGTCATGCCGGGCGCCTCCGAGTTGCTGGACGCGCTGCGCGCCGAGGGCGTGCCGGTCGGCCTGGTCACGTCCTCGCTGCAGGAGATCGCCGACGCGGTGTTGAAGAGCTTCGGCAGGCACCGTTTCGACCTCGTGGTCACCGCCGACGACGTCACCCGCACCAAGCCGGACCCTGAGCCGTACCTGACGGCCGCCCGGCTGCTCGGCGTGCCGCCGGTGCGGTGCGTGGTACTGGAGGACTCCCCGAACGGCGTGACCGCCGCGACGGCGGCGGGCTGCGCCGTCGTGGCGGTGCCGAGCCTGCTGCCCATCGAGCCGGCCCCCGGCCGGTTGGTGGTGTCGTCCCTGACGGAGGTCGGGGTCGCCGATCTCAGGGATCTTCTGCCGTCCTGAAGCGTTACCCCTAAGGGAAATGTGGTTCTCGCGGAGGAGGCGGAGGAGTCTCCGCGTGCCAGGATGGAGGGCACGAGCGAGCGATGAAGAGGGGGCGGCGAGATGGGTGACTTCCAGGCGATCGCATGGCTGCCGCTGTGCGCCGGCGTGACCATCGCCGGGCTGGTGCTGGCGTTCCTGGCGTTCAGGCGCAGGGGAGCGGCGGCGGGCCTGCGGATGACGGCGTGGGCGTTGCTGCCGGTCGCGGCGTACCTGACGGGGGCGCTGCAGGCGCTGTGGACCATCGGCACGACCGTGGTGGGTTTCGTGACCAGCCTGGTGTTCAACCCGGCCGTGTGGGCGGGCGTGGCCGTGGCGGGGCTGTCGGTGGTGCTGTTCGTGGTGTCGGGCGTGATGCGGGGCAGGAAGCTGTCGTCCGGGCGCAAGAAGAAGGACACCGACGCGACGCAGCGGCCCGTGCAGGGTGGCCAGGCCGGCGGACAGGGTGGCGGACAGGGTGGCGGCCAGGCGAAGGCGGCGCCCGCCGCCAAGCCGCAGCAGCCGGCCGTCGCGCAGAAGCCGAAGCCGGCGAGCAAGGGCGACGACGACTTCTCCGACATCGAGGAGCTTCTGAAGCGGCGCGGCATCAGCTGATCGTCCGCCGCGAGGGCCCGTGTCACGGTTCCGAGACATAACCGGGACACATTCAGGACCAATCAATCAAGATCAATACGAATGAGTTTCGCGTCAATCACAGATTAGCCACATAGCTGTCTGAGGGACTAGTCAGCGCAGCTCAGGCCATAGATTCTGCCTCCTGAAGGTCCGCAAGCCGCGGTCTGAAGTCAACCACGCGTTAAGACAGCGTTGTCTTGTACCAGGGGGCATCACGGCATGACCGCACCGCTAGACGTACCCGGTTCCGCGGAGGCGCAGCCGGAATCCGTGCTCGTGGGAGCGGGCAAGGCCATCCAGGGCCGGTCGCTGACCGGCATCGCCTGGATGCGCCTGCGCCGCGACAAGGTCGCACTCGGCGGCGGCATCGTCGTGGTGCTGCTGGTCCTCGTGGCCGTCTTCTCCTCGCCGATCATCTCCATGTTCGGCCACCCCCCGCTGGAGTTCCACCAGGACCAGATCGACCCGAACACGCTGCTGCCCAAGGGCACCTTCGGCGGCGTGAGCGGCGAGTACCTGCTCGGCGTCGAGCCCGTCAACGGCCGTGACATCTTCAGCCGCATCGTGTCCGGCGCCTGGATCTCGCTGCTGATCGGCTTCCTGGCCACCATCGTGTCGGTGGTCATCGGCACCGTCGCGGGCGTCACCGCCGGCTACTTCGGCGGCTGGGTCGACCAGATCATCGGCCGCATCATGGACGTCTTCCTGGCCTTCCCCCTGCTGGTCTTCGCGATCGCGCTGGTGGGCGTCATGCCCAACGAGGGGTTCGGGCTCGAGGGCGACGGCCTGCGCATCGCGATGCTGATCTTCATCATCGGGTTCTTCAGCTGGCCCAGCATCGGCCGGCTCGTCCGCGGCCAGACGCTGTCGCTGCGCGAACGCGAGTTCGTGGACGCGGCCAGGAGCCTCGGCGCGAGCCACACCTACATCCTGTTCCGCGAGGTCCTGCCGAACCTGATGGCGCCGATCCTGGTCTACGCGACACTTCTCATCCCGACCAACATCCTGTTCGAGGCCGCGCTGTCCTTCCTCGGCGTCGGCATCAACCCGCCCACCCCGACCTGGGGCGGCATGCTCTCCGAAGCGGTCCGCTTCTACACGCTGCCCCACTTCGTGCTCTTCCCGGGTCTGGCGATCTTCATCACCGTCCTGGCGTTCAACCTGTTCGGCGACGGACTTCGGGACGCCTTCGACCCGCGGGCGCACTGAACCGCCAACGCTTCATCCCCCGCATCCCACTCATCAAGGGGTTAGTCAATGAGAAGGAAACACGCACTGGCAGGAGCCGCGACAGCGGCGCTCGCCTTGGTGCTCTCCGCCTGTGGCGGCGGAGGTGGCGGCACTCCCAGCCAGCCCGCCCAGTCGGCGGCAGGCAGTGCCGCGCAACCCGTGGCCAACGCCGCTCTGACGTCGGTGTACAACCCGTCCACGAAGAAGGGCGGGACGCTCAAGGCGGCCCACTCCTCCGACTGGGACAGCCTCGACCCGGCCGACACCTACTACGGCTACTCGTTCAACTTCGGCCGGTACTACTGGCGGACGCTGACGATGTACAAGACGGGCCCCGGCCCCGACGGCAACACGGTGGTGCCCGACCTGGCCGAGAACCTCGGCGAGCCCAGCACCGACGGCAAGACCTGGACGTACAAGATCAAGGCCGGTCTGAAGTTCGAGGACGGCACGCCGATCACGGCCAAGGACGTGGCCTACGGCGTCGCCCGCTCCTTCGACAAGGAGACCTTCCCGCACGGCCCCTCGTACCTCAACGAGCTGCTTGACTGGCCGAAGGACTTCAAGGGCGTCTACAAGACCCCGGACGTGGACTACAAGTCGGCGGTCGAGGCCACCGACGACTCCACGCTCGTCTTCCACCTGAAGAAGCCGTTCGCGTCGATGGACTACGTCGTCCAGATGCCGATGACGGCTCCGGTGCCGAAGGACAAGGACACGGGCGCCAAGTACAAGGAGAAGGTCGTCTCCTCGGGCCCGTACAAGTTCGAGAAGAACGAGATCGGCAAGAGCTTCGCGCTGGTCCGCAACGACCAGTGGGACGCCTCGACCGACCCGAACCGTCCCGCGCTGCCGGACCGCATCGAGGTCCAGCTCAACGTCAACGCCGACGACCTGGACAACCAGCTCATCTCGGGCAGCATCCAGCTCGACATCCCCGGCACCGGCATGCAGCCCGCCGCGCTCGGCAAGGTCCTGCCGGACCCGGCGCTGAAGGCCCGCACGGACAACCCCACGATCCCGAGGCTCTGGTACGTGTCGGTCATTCCCGACACCAAGCCGCTGGACAACATCGACTGCCGCAAGGCCGTCATGTGGGCCGCCGACCGCGTCGCCAACCAGACCGCCTTCGGCGGCCCGGTGGCCGGTGGCGACATCGCCACGAACGTGATGCCGCCGCCCATCGTCGGCCAGGAGAAGTTCGACCTGTACGCCAGCCCGGACAACAAGGGTGACGTCGCCAAGGCCAAGGAGGCGCTCGCCG
The DNA here is from genome assembly GCF_039531895.1 of Nonomuraea monospora. Taxonomy (NCBI): domain Bacteria; kingdom Bacillati; phylum Actinomycetota; class Actinomycetes; order Streptosporangiales; family Streptosporangiaceae; genus Nonomuraea; species Nonomuraea monospora. The sequence continues at coordinate 185,831 of NZ_BAAAQX010000007.1, read as the reverse complement.
CCTGCGGCCAGCCCAACGGCTTCTCCACCAACATGACCTTCCGCTCCGACCGTCCGCGCGAGAAGGCGCTGGCCGAGGCGATGCAGCAGGCGCTGGCCCGCGTCGGGATCAAGCTCACCCTCAAGGGCTTCCCGGCCTCCAGCTACTTCTCCGACTACGCCGGCAACGTCAACTACGTCAAGGAGAACGGCATCGGCCTGGCCAGCCACGGCTGGGGCTCCGACTGGCCCGACGGTTACGGCTTCATGCAGGCCATCGTCGACAGCCGCACCATCCGCGACGCAGGCAACTACAACCTGAGCGTCAAGAACCCGGAGGTCGACAAGCTCATCGACCAGGCCTCCGCCGAGCTCGACGCCACCGCCCGCGCCAAGCTGTGGGTCGACGTCGACAAGAAGGTCATGGAGGACGCCTCCATCCTTCCCGTCGTGTGGGCCAAGTCGCTGCTCATGCGCGGTGAGGGCGTGACGAACCTCGCCTACAACGAGGGCCAGAGCATGTACGACTACGTCATGCTCGGCGTTCAGTGACGGTTACTGGACGCGGTCCGGGGATCTAGCGAAGGCAGGTGAAGGCAGGAGTGGCCCGCCCGCGGCGGGCGGGCCACTCGGCCGACAGCGGTGGTCACATACATCATCAGGCGTCTGATCGGCGCCGTCGCCATGCTGATCGTGATCAGCATGGTCACCTTCGGCATCTTCTTCCTGGTGCCGCAATGGGCGGGGGCGACACCCGAGGCCCTCGCCTCGCGCTACGTCGGGCGCGCCGCCACTCCGGAGACCGTGCACCTGGTCGCGGAGCGCCTGGGCTTCAACGACCCGGTGGTCGTGCAGTACGGCAGGTTCGTCAAGGGCCTGTTCGCGGGCGCCGAGTACGACTACGGCGCCGGCGTCGAGCAGTGCCCCGCGCCCTGCTTCGGCTACTCCTTCATCAGCGGGCAGCCCGTCTGGCCTGACCTGGTCGACCGCATGCCGGTCACCTTCTCCCTGGCCCTCGGCGCCGCGCTGCTGTGGGTGGTGGCCGGCGTCAGCGTGGGCGTGCTGTCCGCGCTGCGCAGAGGCAGCATCTTCGACCGGATCACGATGGGCACCGCCCTCGCCGGCGTGTCACTGCCGATCTTCTTCACCGGCATGATCTCCCTGGTCGTCTTCAGCTACGGCCTGGGCTGGACACCGCCCGGCGGCGCCTGGACCGACTTCACCGCCAACCCCGCGCAGTGGGCCTACAACCTGACACTGCCGTGGATCACGCTGGCGTTCCTGTTCGCCGCCACCTATGCGCGGCTGACGCGGGCGGGCATGCTGGAGACGATGGGCGAGGACTACATCCGCACCGCCAGGGCCAAGGGCCTGCGCGAGAACCAGGTCGTGGTCAAACACGGCCTGCGCGCCGCGCTCACGCCGATCCTGACCCTGTTCGGCATCGACTTCGGCCTGCTCATCGGCGGCGCCATCCTCACCGAGACCACCTATACTCTGCCCGGGCTCGGCCAGTTCGCCATCCTGGCGATCAGGAACCAGGACCTGCCGCAGGTCATGGGCGTCGTGCTCGTCGCCGCCGGCTTCGTGGTGGCCGCGAGCCTGATCGTCGACCTCCTGTACGCCGTGGTCGACCCGAGGGTGAGGCTTTCGTGACCTTCCTTGACGTCAAGGACCTGAAGATCCACTTCCCGACCGACGACGGCCTGGTCAAATCCGTCGACGGGCTGTCGTTCGGCGTGGAGCGGGGCAAGACCCTGGGCATCGTCGGCGAGTCGGGCTCCGGCAAGAGCGTGACCAGCCTCGGCATCCTGGGCCTGCACAAGGGCGGCCGGGCCAGGCTCTCCGGCGAGATCTGGCTCGACGGCGAGGAGCTCATCGGCGCCTCCGCCGAGCACGTGCGCAAGCTGCGCGGCAAGAAGATGGCGATGATCTTCCAGGATCCGCTGTCGTCGATGCACCCGTTCTACTCCGTCGGGCACCAGATCATCGAGGCGTACCGGATCCACAACGACGTCTCCAAGCAGGTCGCCCGCAAGCACGCCATCGACATGCTCGGCCGCGTCGGCATCCCCGAGCCGCGCCGGCGCGTCGACAGCTACCCGCACGAGTTCTCCGGCGGCATGCGCCAGCGCGCCATGATCGCCATGGCGCTCTCGTGCGACCCCGAGCTGCTCATCGCCGACGAGCCGACCACCGCGCTCGACGTGACCGTACAGGCCCAGATCCTGGACCTGATGCGCGACCTGCAGCGCGAGTTCAACTCGGCGCTGATCATCATCACGCACGACCTGGGCGTGGTCGCCGAGCTGTCCGACGACATCCTCGTCATGTACGGCGGCAAGTGCGTCGAGATCGGCACCGCCGAGGACATCTTCTACCGGCCCGAACACCCCTACACGTGGGGCCTGCTCGGCTCCATGCCACGGCTCGACCGCGAGCCCACCGAACGGCTGCTGCCGATCAAGGGCTCGCCGCCCTCCCTGATCAACGTGCCGTCCGGCTGCGCCTTCCACCCCCGCTGCCCGTACGCGGAACGCACGGACGGCAAGGCCGACACCGAGGTCCCGGCCCTCGCCGAGACCGAGGGCGGCCACCTGGTGCGCTGCCACATGGACCGCGCCGAACGGCAGAGCCTGTGGGCGAACGAGATCAAGCCAGTGCTGGAGACCCAGTGAGCGACAACGAGCTGCTTCTGTCCGTACAGGACATGGAGAAGCACTTCCCCGTGACCAAGGGCCTGTTCAAGAGACAGGTGGGCGCCGTCAAGGCGGTCGACGGGATCAGCTTCGACGTCTACAAGGGCGAGACGCTCGGCCTCGTGGGGGAGTCGGGCTGCGGCAAGTCCACCACGGGCAGGCTGGTGACCCGGCTGCTCGAACCCACCGGAGGCAAGGTCGTCTTCGAGGGCGAGGACATCACGCACATGAACCAGAGCAGGCTCCGCCCGCTCCGGCGCGACATGCAGATGATCTTCCAGGACCCGTACTCGTCGCTCAACCCCCGGCACACCGTCGGCGCCATCGTCGGCGCCCCGTTCCGGATCCAGGGCATCCAGACCGAGCAGGGCATCAAGAAGGCCGTCCAGGACATCCTGGAGCTGGTCGGGCTCAACCCCGAGCACTACAACCGCTACCCGCACGAGTTCTCCGGCGGCCAGCGGCAGCGCATCGGCATCGCCCGCACCCTCGCGCTCAAGCCCAAGCTGATCATCGCCGACGAGCCCGTCTCCGCGCTCGACGTCTCCATCCAGGCCCAGGTCGTCAACCTGCTCGAAGACCTGCAGAACGAGCTGGACCTGACCTACGTCGTCATCGCCCACGACCTGTCGGTGGTGCGGCACATCAGCGACCGGGTCGCCGTCATGTACCTCGGCAAGATCGTCGAGATCGCCGACCGCAAGAGCCTGTACGCGGCGCCCATGCACCCGTACACCAACGCCCTGATGTCGGCCGTGCCGGTGCCCGACCCGAAGGGGCGCAAGGACCGCGAGCGCATCCGGCTCACCGGCGACGTGCCCAGCCCGCTCAACCCGCCGCCCGCCTGCCGCTTCCACACGCGCTGCTGGAAGGCTCAGGACATCTGCAAGAAGGTCGAGCCGCCGCTGGCCGAGCTGGCCAGCGGGCACCAGGTGGCCTGCCACTTCCCGGAGAACGTCCCCGAGAAAACGCCGGCCTCCGCCGCCACAGCCGACTGACCGGCTGCCGTGCCTGCCTGAGGCGCGATCTCGCGGCGGCCCGCCCGGCCAGTACCGGGCGGGCCGCCGCGCCATGCCCGCCGCTTGCTCGGAATCCTGCCGTTTCGGGACGCCCGCCGTCGCCCCGGCTGTGGCTAGCTGATGGCCCCGGGCGTGATCAGCCCCGTCTCGTACGCCAGCACCACAGCCTGCACCCGATCCCGCAGCCCCAGCTTCGTCAGCACGTTGCCCACGTGCGTCTTCACCGTGGTCTCACTCACCACCAGCTTGGCCGCGATCTCCGCGTTCGACATGCCCTTGGCGATGAGCCGCAGCACCTCCAGCTCCCGCTCCGTCAGCCGGTCGAGCCGCGCCGGCGCCGCCTGCTCGTACGCCGACGGCAGCCGCGCCGCGAACCGGTCCAGCAGCCGCCGCGTCACGCTCGGCGCCACGATCGCGTCGCCCGCCGCCACCACCCGGATCGCCTGCACGAGCTCGTCCGGCGGCACGTCCTTCAGCAGGAACCCCGACGCCCCCGACCGCAGCGCCTCCACGATGTACTCGTCGAGGTCGAACGTCGTCAGCACCAGCACCTTCGGCACGTGCGCCGACGGCGCCGCCTCCCGCACGATCCGGCGGGTCGCCTCGATGCCGTCGACCCCGGGCATCCGGATGTCCATCAGCACCACGTCCGGCAGCAGCGCCCGCGTCTGCTCCTGCGCGCCCTTGCCGTCGCCCGCCTGCCCCACCACCGTGATGTCGGGCTCGGCCTCCAGGATCAGCCGGAAACCGGTACGCAGCAGCGGCTGGTCGTCCACCAGCAGCACCCTGATCGTCATTGGCCGTCCTTCAACGGGAGCCTCGCCCGCACCTCGAAACCGCCCCCGGGTAGCGGACCGATGTTCAGAATTCCACCATAAAGGGCAACACGCTCGCGAATGCCCACCAGGCCATGCCCCGGCGGCCGCCCCGTCTCCTGAACGGCCCCCACCCCGTCGTCCTCCACCCGCACGTCCAGCTCATACGGCTCGTACCGGACCGTCACCACCGCCTCCGCCCCCGCGCCCGCATGCCGCAGGCTGTTCGTCAGCCCCTCCTGAACCAGCCGGTACGCCGCCAGATCCACCCCCGCGGGCAGCGGCGCCGGCTCGCCCTCCACCCGCAGCCGCGTCGCCAGCCCCGCCTCCCGCATCTGCTCCACCAGCGCCGGCAGATCCCGCACACCCGGCTGCGGCCCCAGCTCCGCCCGCGCGTCCGCCCTGGTGTCGGTACGCAGCACGCCCACGATGTTACGCATCTCCGTCATCGCCAGCCGCCCCGTGTTCTCGATCGCCGACAACGCCTCCCGCGCCAGATCCGGATCGGAGGCCAGCACCCTGCGCGCCGCCGCCGCCTGCACCGTCATCACGCTGACGTGGTGCGCCACCACGTCGTGCAGCTCACGCGCGATCCTCGACCGCTCCTCGGCCCGCGCCGCCCGCGTGTCCGCCGCGTGCGCCCGCTCCAGCCGCGCCGCCCGGTCCTTCAGCTCCTCCAGGTACGCCCGCCGCAACCGCAGGCTCCGGCCCGCCCCCCACACCGCCACCAGCACCAGCGCCGTCACCACGTACTCACTCGCGCCGCCCGCCCGCGCCGGGCCCGACACCGCGCCCGCCAGATACGTCATCAGCGACAGCACCAGCCCCGCCAGCGACACCGCCAGCCCCCGGTAGGTCGCCACCGAATACAGCAGCACGATCCCGGCCAGGCTCGACATGCCCGTCCCGTAACCGAGCGCGTTCAGCAGCGTCTCCGGCACCAGGCCCGCGCACATCGCCGACAACGGCCAGCGCCGCCGCACCGCCACCGGCGCCGACGCCGCCACCAGCAGCAGCGCGCCCAGCAGGTCGGGCTGACGCATGCCCTCCACCGGGATGCCCTCGGCCTGCAGGCGGTCGGGGCCGTAGAGCGCGTACAACGTCACGGAGGCCGCTGCCACCACTCCGGCGAGCACCGTGTCGTGGAGCCTGCTCCGGTCTATGCGCACCGCTTCACTGTAAGACCAGGTGAGAGACCGGAACCTCCTCCCGTGGGAGGATTAGCGCCGTCCGGCCCACCCTCAAGAACGATCCCGCCCGCCCTGCCCGAGCGCCCGTCCGATCGGTGCGCCAACCGAACGCGCCCCGGCCAGCCGCGCCAGGCAGCGCGGGCGTCGTCCGAGCGGGCCGTCCGAGCGGCGGCTCCGTCCGGGCGCGGGCTGGCCGGGCACGGGCCGGGCGGCACGCGTTCGGCCAGCGCATGCCCCACCCGTGCGCCGTCTCATGCGTGCGCCGTCTCATCCGTGCGTCCGCCCTACCGGCGTGCCGCTTCACCCGGGCGTCCGCTCTACCGGCGTGACGCCCGAGCGCGGCCAGCCTGCGCCAGGCCCACGGCGGCGCCCCTACAGCTCGTCAGTAGCCGCCCGGCGGCTGCTGCGGGTCGTGTCACCGGGTTGACGAGAGGGCACGGGCGGCGGCGTCCCCCCGAACTCCGGGCACAGCGCCTGATGATCGCACCAGTCGCACAACCGGCTGCGCCGCGCCCGCCACTCGCCGGTCTCCAGCGACCGCTCGATCGCCGCCCACAACGCCATCACCTTGCGCTCGGTGGCCAGCAGGTCGGCCTCGTCCGGCGCGTACCGCAGCACCTCGCCCTGCCCGCCCAGGTAGACGAGCTGCAGCAGCCGCGGCACGCTGCCGCGCAGCCGCCACAGCACCAGCGCGTAGAACTTCATCTGGAACAGCGCCTTGGCCTCGAAGTCGGGCCCGGGCGCACTGCCCGTCTTGTAGTCGACGACCCGGACCTCGCCCGTCGGCGCCACGTCGAGCCGGTCGACGTACCCCCGCAGCATGAGACCGCCGTCGAGCACCGCCTCCACGTACAGCTCGCGCTCGGCGGGCTCCAGGCGCGTCGGGTCTTCCAGGGTGAAGTAGCGGCGCAGCATCTCGCGCGCCTGCGCCAGCCACTCGGCCTGCTCCGCCTCGTCGGCGAACATCTGCGCGTACTGCGGATCGTCGGCCAGCAGCCGCGCCCACTGCGGGTCGAGCAGCTCCAGCGCCGCCTCCACCGAGCGGCTCGGCGCGGGCAGGTCGTACAGGCGCTCCAGCACCGCGTGGACCACCGTGCCGCGCACCGCCGCCTGCGAAGGTTTCTCCGGGAGCTGGTCGATCACCCGGAAGCGGTAGAGCAGCGGACACGTCATGAAATCGCCCGCCCGGGACGGGGAGAGAGCTCCGATGATCACCGGCTCGGTCAATGTCATGCACCGCACTCTAGGTCAAGACCCCGACAGAATAACCTCCGCGCAACGAGGTAGACGTGATCGGGCGCGTAGCATCAAGGCAGCAACAGCACGTAATGGACGTTCAAGGAGTGCGGTGAGCGAGCAGAGCCCGCGGCAGGAGTCCTCCGGCATCCGGATGGGGAAGCCGTTCGGCATTCCGGTGTACGTGTCGTGGACATGGTTCCTGGTGGCCGCGTTCATCACCGTGATGTTCGGGCCGCAGATGCGGCAGATGCTGCCCCAGCTCGACGACTTCGCGGCCTACGGGGTGGCGTTCCTGTTCGCGGTGCTGCTGTACGTCTCGGTGCTGCTGCACGAGCTGGCGCACAGCGTCCTGGCCAAGGCGTACGGCCTGCCGGTCCGCAGGATCACCCTCTACCTGCTCGGCGGCGTGTCCGAGATCGAGAAGGAGCCGCCGACGCCGGGCAAGGAGTTCATGGTCGCCGCGGCGGGCCCGGCCCTCTCGCTCGGCCTGGCCGGGCTCGGCCTCGTCGCCGACGTGTACCTCATCAACGACGGCGGCATCCTGGAGGTGCTCACCTGGCAGCTCTGGTTCGCCAACCTCATCGTCGGCGTCTTCAACCTGCTGCCGGGGCTGCCGCTCGACGGCGGCAGGATGCTGCGCGCCGGCGTGTGGAAGGTGACCCGCAACCCCGGCACCGGCACCGTCGTGGCGGCCTGGGGCGGGCGGGTGCTGGCCGTGCTGCTCGTGGTGTTCCCGGTGGTGAGCGCGCTGTCGGGCGGACGGGAGCTGAGCCTGACCAACCTGGTGTGGCCGCTGGTGCTGGCCTCGTTCATCTGGATGGGGGCGAGCCAGTCGCTGCGCCTGGCCAAGATCAGGGCCAGGATCCCGCAGGTCAACGCGCGCGTCCTGGCCCGCAGGGCGATCCCGGTGACCGCCGAGACGCCGCTGTCGGAGGCGCTGCGGCAGGCCACGGAACGCCACGCGGGCGCGCTCGTCGTCGTCGACCACGACGGCAGGCCCATGGCCATCGTCAACGAGGCCGCCGTCCAGGCCACCCCCGAGCACCGCCGTCCCTGGGTGAACGTGGCCTCCCTGGCCAAGACGCTGGAGCCGCGCATGGTGCTGGCCGCCGGCCTGACGGGAGAGCCACTGATCGAGGCCATGCGCGAGGCGCCCGGCAGCGAGTACCTGCTGGTCGAGGACGGCGGCGAGATCTACGGCGTGCTCTCGACCGCCGACGTGAACCGAGTTTTCAGCGGCGTCTGATTTGTCCCACTCGTTTATGAGGCAACCCCTCGATAGGGTCGTGTCCAGCAGTTTCAGGCGGCCGAAGCCGACCCCCGCGATTTCTGCGATGCCGCGACTGGCCGATAGTGTTCTGTTTGGCCAAACTTGCACAGTTGAGGGGTTCGCCGCGGTCCGCCGGTTCACCGAATCGAGACGAGGGGGCCGCGACACGGCCTCGCCGTCTGGGTATGCGTATGGCTGGTGGCCAGCACGGCAGTGCGGGTGCCGTAACAACGCCGGCTTCCGGGGAGGAGAGTTGAGTGACCGAGCGCAGCGAGGGCACCAATGAGCGCAGCACGGTCGTCATGAAGGAGGACGCATGACCGACCAAGGCTTCGGAGTGGTGCGTCCGCTTCCTGGAAACGGGCTTGTCGCCTACGAAGGCGGGCTGCTGCTGGTGTGCGACTCGGCCGAGTCGGCCGCCGACGCCCTGATCGAGGCGCTGCGCGAGACCGCCGCCTCCGGCGGTGACGGCCGGGCGCTGGCCCGCCGCGCCGCCCAGGTCCTGGCCGCCAACATGGCCTCCGACCCCGCCACCTGCGCGGTCGCCGGCCCCGTCGGCGCCGGCGTCGCCGTCCTCGTCAGCGGCTCCGCCTCGGCCACCATCACCACCTCCGGCGGCGAGACCCGGCTGGCCGGCAGCGACTCCCTGACCTGGGCGGACCGCCTCGTCAACGGCCCCGTCGAACGCGTCGAGCTCAGCCTGCCCGGCGCCGGCAGCCCCCACCCGGCCGTCCGCTTCGACGGCGGCATTGTGCACGGCGGCGGCCTCGTCGGCGACCTCACCGGCGAGTTCACCGGCCGGCCCGCCGCCCCCGCCCAGCCCAGGCTCCTGACCAGCGAGCTGCCTGCCACGGGCTTCCACCTCGAGCCCGACCTCGTCCAGCAGCCCCAGCCCCAGCAGCAGCCCGTCGAGCGCCCGCCGTACCCGATGGCCGACCAGCCGCCCATCGCGCCCGGCCCGCCCTCCGGCCCCCAGCCCGCGCCGATGGAGCCGCCCGCCTACCACACGCCCCAGGAGCCGGCCCCCTACCTGCCGCCGCAGGAGCCCGTCTACCAGGAGCAGCCGCCGTCCCTGCCCGAGCAGCCGCAGTACCCGTCCTACGACGACGTGCCCGCCTCCGGCAACGGCGTCGGCGACCAGCCCGTCCCGCAGCACCTCGGCCCGCCCGACCACTACGACCAGCCCGCGCCGCCCGTGCTCGGCCCGCCCGACCCCTACGACCACCCAGGGCCGCCGCAGCAGGAGCAGCAGGGCGACCACGGCGACCGGCCGCTCGTCTACGGCGTCGACTGCAAGAACGACCACTTCAACGACCCCCGCGTGCCGTACTGCGCGGTGTGCGGCATCGCGCTGGTGCAGCGCACCCTCGTCCCGTACAAGGGGCCGCGCCCTTCGCTCGGCGTCCTCATCCTGGACGACGGCACCGCGCTGCCGCTGGAGAGCGACTACCTCCTCGGCCGTGACCCGGAACGGGCGCCCGAGGTCGCCGGCGGCACCGCCAGGCCCGCCAAGGTCACCAGCCCGGACGGGTCGGTGTCGCGGCGGCATCTGCGGGTGGCGCTCGACGGATGGGACGTGAACCTGGTGGACCTGGGGTCCGTCAACGGGACGCAGATCCAGCCGCCCGGTGACCCGAACTTCTACGACATCCCGCCGAACGAGCCGGTGACGATCGCGCCGGGGACCACCGTCCGGGTGGGGGTGTCCCGGACGCTTCGATTCGAGGCGCACCGGGGGTAGGACCTCGTTCGGCCGCCCGCCTGCGCCGCGTCTTCGGGGTGGTGCGGGCGGCTGGGTGCAGGGCTGTTGTGGGCAGGGATCGCCTGCGCGCCTGGGGTGCGGCCCGCGTCGGCGAGTGTCGGGTACGCGTGCGCGGAGTGCTGTTCATACGCGGTTCGCGGAGGCGGCCGGGCATGCGCGTCTGGCAGGGGCGGCCGGGCATGCGGGCCTCAGGGCGCGTCGGGTGCCGCCAGGAACTCGTGGGCGCCGCGCAGCCGGGTCGTCAGCAGGCGCTGGGTCGCCGAGCAGTCCAGGCGCACCTCCAGCGGCCCCGGCACCCCCGCCTCGGCCCGGCTCCCGGTGCGGAGGCGGGAGGCGTCGAGGCCGTCCCTGCGGGCGATCAGCACACCCAGCTCGTACCGGCTCACCGCGTCGGCCCCCGCCACGTGCAGCACACCAGACAAGCCCCGCTCCGCCACCTCCAGCAGCGCCGCCGCCAGGTCGCCGACGTGGACCGGGCACCGCACGTCGTCGGTGAACAGCGCCCCCTCACGCGCCCCCGTGGCCAGCGACCGCACCAGCGTCTCGTGCACCGACCTGCCGCGCCCGACGATGAGCGACGTCCTGACGATCGCCGCCCCGGGCAGCACGGCCCGTACGGCCGTCTCCGCCGCCGCCTTGGCCGCCCCGTACGGGGTGATCGGGTCGGGCGGGCACGTCTCGTCGTACCGCTCCTGAGCGCCCGAGAAGACCACGTCGCTGGACACCTGCACCAGCCGCCCGCCACCGCGCGCCACTTCCGCGGCCACGTGCGCGGCGCCGTCGGCGGTGGTCGCCCAGTCGGACTGGCGGTAGGCGGCGTTGATCGTCACCTCGGGCGCGAACGTGCCGAGGACGGCGGCCACCTCCTGCCTGGCGCGCAGGTCCAGGGGGAGCCAGGTCGCCTGGCCGGGGTCTCCGGGGCTGGTGCGGTAGGTGGCGGCGACGTCGTGGCCGGCGGTGGCGCATCGTCGTACGAGTTCGCCGCCGAGGAACCCGCTGCCGCCCACGATCAGCACCCTCATGAGCGCTCACGCTATCGGAATGGGCAGGTGAAGGTGACCGCTTACTTCGCTCCACGGCCTTTTAGGGCGGAAAGGTGATATATGCGCATCAAGGGTGCGTTGAGGGGCGGGATGTGTGACGCGTGGAAAGGTGGCGCCCGCGGTTTCGGCGAGGTGGCATGCGGTCCCTGAGTGGCGCGCACGATGGGAGAGGTGTGCGGCGTCCGCGAGGTGAGCCGAGGCGTGGCGCGCGACGGCCACAACGCGCCGCAGACGGGCGTTCCAGGGCCGGGCGGGCGCCCGGAGAGCGCCGCACAGGATGGCGGTTCCGGGCGGAGCCGTGCCCGGAATGGCACCCTGAGGGAGGGCGGCGGGCCGGTGGGGGAGAGGGCGGTGGAGGTTATATTCCGGGAAATCGTGAAATACCGCTAACATCTCGCCTAAACCGTTAAATCGTGAAGATCCTTCAGAAACACCGGAACGGATTCCCGCCCGTTAAGCAGCGCCTCGCCATGAATGCGCTCCCATACCGGCCACCCCCATCCCGGCTTCCGGCCCGCCTCCAAGTCACCGGATCACGGCGGCACCGGTCGGAAAGCCCGTACGCCCCGCAACAGACGCGCAGCCGCCTCACACCCGCTGGCCGCCTCCAGCGCCCGCCCCGCCGCCGTCGCGAACCGTCCCAGCAGATGCTCGTCACCATCGCAGAACCCCCGCCCCGCCACCCACACGAACACGCGGTCGCGCGCCGCCACCGGCACGGGCATGGCCAGGAAGCCGGGCTCGCCCATCGAGACGTCCGGCGGCAGCCGCACCGCGTCGCTGGACGCGGCGAGTTCCTTCAGCACCCCCGACTCGGCCAGCCACCGCCGCAGGCGCAGCGGGTCGCCGGGCGGCGTGTGCACGTGCAGGGGGCAGGCGTCCTGGCGGAGCGCGTCCACGCGGACGAACCCGGCGTAGGCGGTGCCCGCGACGGCGGCGGCGGTGCGCGCCAGCCGGCCGGTCAGCTCCGCCGCCTCCAGGAGGGAGAACGTGGAGAGAAGGTCGCGCATGGCGACATCGACACGGTTGTATGGCATCGCGGAATCCCCTCGGAGCGGAGGGGGCGAGATCGCGCAGCCCGATCGCACGATTCTCGCCTGCGGGTGCCCTGACTATCGCCCTCGACGCGGCCCTTGACTACCCCTCAACAGGAAATCAGAATTTTTGCCAATTTCGGCCCTGCCGTCCGGTCCCGCCGCAACACCGTCGTCACGTCCTGACGCCGTCACCGCACTCCCAGGCAGGTCACCGCGCCCCGGCGGCGGCCGTACGGCACAGAAGCGGGCAGCCGCCACTCCAGGCCGCCTGAGGCGCCCCCGGGCTAGGCCGGGCGCGTGCGCACCCACTGCAGGTCGTCCGCCCGCGTGCCGTCCGGCCGCGGCAGGAACTCCTTGTGCACGCCCTCGCGCCGGAACCCGGTGCGCTCCAGCACCGCGTGCGAGGCCGTGTTGTCCACGTCGGTGCCCGCCACGATCCGGTGCAGGGCCGTGCGCGCGAACGCCCAGTCGGCCAGCAGCCGCACCGCCCGCGTCATGAAGCCGCGCCCGCGGAAGCCGGGCAGCAGCGAGTAGCCGATCATGGCCTGGCCCAGCACCGGCACCACCTGCGTGAGCTGGATGTGCCCGGCGAACTCGCCCGAGGCCGCGTCCCTGATCGCGATCTCGGCCCGCTGGCCCGACAGCCACCAGTAGCCGGTGTAGCGGCAGCGCCGCTCGGCGTCCTCCAGCGAGACGGGCGGCGTCACCGAGTACGCCTGCACGCTCGGCTCGCTCATCATCCGGTGGTAGTCGGCGGCGTCGCCCGGCGCCATCGGGACCAGCCGCACCACCTCGTCGCACAGCTCGCCGTCCCGCGGCGGCGGCAGGTACGGCTCCGCCGCCGGCGCCGCCTCCCCCCGCAGCCTGGCGAACGTCACATAGTCGGCGAAGCGCCCGTCACGCGTCCGCTTCGCCTCCCGCCGCAGCCCCTCCTCGCAGAAACCCGCCCGGTACGCCGCCCGCAGGCTCGCCACGTTCTCCACCTCGGCCTGCAGCTCGACCCGGCGCACCCCCTGGTCGAAGGCCCAGTCGGTGAGCGCGCGCACCGCCGTCGCCGCCACGGCCCTGCCGCGCGCCCACGGCGCCACCACGTAGCCGGTGTCCGACACTCCCTGCCCATCCGGCGGCCCCAGCCACACCAGGCCGGCGAACCGCCCGCCCTCCGTGATCGCGTACTGCGCGCCGCCGTCCTCCCACATCCCTGGCGCGCGGCTCAGGTAGCCGAGGGCGTGGCCCAGCTCGTACGGCTGCGGCAACGACGGCATGAACCTGGCCGTCACCGGATCGTCACACATCTTCACCAGCGGCTCGGCGTCGTCCTGCGAAGGGGGTCGCAGGACGAGGGGGCCGGCCGAGATCACATCACGCGGGAACACCCCCCATAGATACCGTGCGTCAGGACGCGGCCAAAAGCCCTATACCCTTGCCGCCATGGGTTTCCGCAGGCATGGGCCGTTTCAGGCGGGGGATCAGGTGCAGCTCACCGACCCCAAGAACAAGCGCCACACGATCACGCTCAAAGAGGACGGCGTCTTCCACACCCACAAGGGCGCCATCCCGCACAGCGACCTGATCGGGCAGCCTGAAGGCTCCGTCGTGCGCTCCTCCGGCGGCACCCAGTACCTCGCCTTCCGCCACCTCCTGCAGGACTACACGCTCGCCATGCCGCGCGGCGCGGCCGTCATCTACCCCAAGGACGCCTCGATGATCGTCGGCATGGCCGACATCTTCCCCGGCGCCCGCGTCATCGAGGCCGGCGTCGGCTCCGGCGCGCTGACCTGCTTCCTGCTGCGCGCCGTCGGCCCCGAGGGGCACGTCACCTCCTACGAGCGGCGCGAGGAGTTCGCCGAGGTCGCGCGCAAGAACGTCGAGAAGTTCTACGGCGGAGCCATGGACGACAACTGGCGCCTGGTCGTCGGCGACCTGGTGTCCTCGATTGACGAGGCCGACGTCGACCGCGTCATCCTCGACATGCTCGCCCCGTGGGAGTGCGTGGACGCCGCCGCCAAGGCCCTCACGCCGGGCGGCGTGATCTGCTGTTACGTGGCCACGACGACCCAGTTGTCCAAGACGGTCGAGGTGATTCGCGATCACGGGTGTTTCACCGAGCCGCATGCGTGGGAGACCCTGGTTCGCGACTGGCATGTCGAAGGACTCGCCGTAAGGCCCGATCACCGGATGATCGGCCACACCGGGTTCCTCGTCATCGCCCGGCGCATGGCCGACGGCGTGACCCCGCCGCCGCGCCGTCGTCGACCGAAGGGGACCACTGAAGAACTATGACAATTTGGCCACGAGGGTGCGTTGGTGCGTGACACGGGAACAGACCGCCGTGTTCATATGCTGGGAGTATTAAACGCACTATTGGGGATTATTCAACGAATACTGAATGTCACTCTACGAACACTGCCCGGCCAGGTTACGGAGGGGCCCGAGATAGGTAAGGTCCTTAGTAGTCGCTCTCGACTGGGAAGGAGGTGACGGGGCGTGGCAGCTCGCGATGATGCTGAGGCTCGAGCCGCGCAGCGCGAACGGGAGGTCGCTGATCTTTCAACACAGGTCTCCTTCCTCCAGGAGGAGATCACCGCGCTGAGGCGGAAGCTGGCCGAGTCACCCCGTCAGGCCAGGGTCCTCGAAGAGCGTCTCCATGAGGCACAGGCGAATCTCGCGGCCGTGACAGGCCAGAACGAACGCCTGGTGGCGACCCTCAAGGAGGCCAGGGACCAAATCGTCGCACTCAAGGAGGAGGTCGACCGGCTGGCGCAGCCGCCATCCGGCTTCGGCACCTTCCTGGAGGCCAGAGAAGACGGCACGATCGAGGTGTTCACCGGAGGGCGCAAGCTCCGCGTGAACGTCAGCCCAGCCGTCGACGTCGACTCGCTGCGGCGTGGCCAGGAGGTCATGCTCAACGAGGCGCTCAACGTGGTCGAGGCACTCGGCTACGAAGAGGTCGGCGAGATCGTGATGCTCAAGGAACTGCTCGACGAGGGCAAGCGTGCCCTGGTGATCTCGCACGCCGACGAAGAGCGCGTCGTGCGACTGGCCGAGTCGCTGGTCGGCCAGCCCATCAGGGCGGGAGACTCACTCCTGCTCGAACCTCGCTCCGGCTACGTCTACGAGCGGATACCCAAGTCCGAAGTCGAAGAACTCGTGCTCGAAGAGGTTCCCGACATCTCCTACGAGGAGATCGGCGGCCTCATGCGGCAGATCGAGCAGATCAGGGACGCCATCGAGCTTCCCTACCTGCACGCCGACCTGTTCCGCGAGCACAAGCTCCGTCCCCCCAAGGGCGTGCTCCTGTACGGGCCGCCCGGATGCGGCAAGACGCTCATCGCCAAGGCCGTCGCCAACTCCCTGGCCAAGCAGGTCGCGGAGAAGACCGGCCAGTCCGGCAAGAGCTTCTTCCTCAACATCAAGGGCCCGGAGCTGCTCAACAAGTACGTCGGCGAGACCGAGCGGCACATCCGCCTGGTCTTCCAGCGGGCCCGCGAGAAGGCCTCAGAGGGCACCCCGGTGATCGTGTTCTTCGACGAGATGGACTCGATCTTCCGGACCCGAGGCTCCGGCGTGTCCTCCGACGTGGAGAACACCATCGTCCCTCAGCTGCTGTCGGAGATCGACGGCGTCGAGGGCCTGGAGAACGTCATCGTCATCGGCGCCTCCAACCGCGAGGACATGATCGACCCGGCGATCCTGCGGCCCGGCCGCCTGGACGTCAAGATCAAGATCGAGCGGCCGGACGCCGAGGCGGCCAAGGACATCTTCTCCAAGTACCTCGTCTCCGACCTGCCACTGCACCCCGATGACCTCACGGAGCACTCCGAGTCCCGCGAGGCCACCATCGTGGGCATGATCCAGAGCGTCGTCGAGCGCATGTACCAGGAGAGCGAGGAGAACCGCTTCCTGGAGGTGACCTACGCCAACGGCGACAAGGAAGTCCTGTACTTCAAGGACTTCAACTCCGGCGCGATGATCCAGAACATCGTCGACCGGGGCAAGAAGATGGCCATCAAGCAGTTCCTCGAAACCGGCCAGAAGGGCCTGCGGGTGCAGCACCTGCTCACGGCCTGCGTGGACGAGTTCTCCGAGAACGAGGACCTGCCCAACACCACCAACCCCGACGACTGGGCCCGCATCTCCGGCAAGAAGGGCGAGCGGATCGTCTACATCCGCACGCTCGTCTCCGGCAAGCAGGGCACCGAAGCCGGCCGGTCCATCGACACCGTCGCCAACACCGGTCAGTACCTGTAGAACCCCTGGACGGCAGGGCCGGGCGGGCACATCCCGCCCGGCCCTGCCGTCTGTCCGGCTCGTCCGGGTTGTTCCGCAAGGGTGAGGAAGCTCCCCCGCGCAGGACACGCAGAACGCGCGGCGACACGGCCGATACGCATGCACACCACCCCGATGAGGCGCACACTGGCCCTGTGACCACGCTCAAACGAGTAGACGTGCACATCGAAGGCATCGTCCAGGGGGTCGGCTTCCGGCCCTTCGTCTACTCGCTCGCCAACCGGCTCGGCCTCGCCGGACGCGTGCACAACGACGTCAACGGCGTCCACATCGAGGTCGAAGGGGCGCACGACGGCGTCGAGGAGTTCCTCACCGCACTCGAACGCGACGCCCCCGCCCTGTCCGCGATCGAACGCGTCACCGTCGTCAGCGGCGAGCCCGCCGGCCACAGCGGCTTCACCATCGCCACCAGCGACCCCGCGGGCCCCCGCCGCGCCCTCGTCTCCGCCGACACCGCCACCTGCGACGACTGCCTGCGCGAACTCGCCGACCCGGCCGACCGCCGCCACCGCTACCCGTTCATCAACTGCACCAACTGCGGCCCCCGCTTCACCATCGTGCGCGGCGTCCCCTACGACCGGCTCATGACCACCATGGCCGGATACGGCATGTGCGGCGACTGCGCCCGCGAATACCACGACCCCGGCGACCGCCGCTACCACGCCCAGCCCACCTGCTGCCCCGCCTGCGGGCCCCGGCTGCTGCTGCGCGACCAGCGCGGCACCGAGCTGTGCGGCGACCCCGTCGCCTGCGCCGCCGTCCTCCTGCGCGCCGGACGCGTCGTCGCCGTCAAAGGCCTCGGCGGCTACCACCTCGCCGTCACCGCCTCCGACGAACGCGCCACCGCCGCCCTGCGCGGACGCAAGCACCGAGAGGAAAAGCCGTTCGCCGTCATGGCCGCCGACCTCGCCCAGGCCCGCCGGATCGCGCACGCCGACGACACCGCCGCAGCCCTCCTCACCGGCCGCGCCCGCCCCATCGTGCTGCTGCCCCGCCGCGACGGCGCCCCCGTCGCCCCCTCCGTCGCGCCCGGCAACCGCAGCCTCGGGATCATGCTCCCCTACACGGCCCTGCACCACCTCCTGCTCGCGGAACTCGCCGAACCCATCGTCCTGACCAGCGGCAACGTCTCCGACGAGCCCATCGCCTACGAGGACGACGACGCCCTCACCCGCCTCGCCGGCATCGCCGACGCCTTCCTCACCCACGACCGCGCCATCCACCTGCGCGCCGACGACTCCGTCATCCGCCCCCTGCCCGGCGCCGTCACCGTGCTGCGCCGCGCCCGCGGCTACGCCCCGGAACCCCTTGCCCTGCGCAGACCCGTCCCCAGGCCCGTCCTCGCCTGCGGCGCCGAGCTGAAAAGCACCTTCTGCCTGGCCCAAGGCCGGCGCGCCTTCGTCTCCCCGCACATCGGCGACCTCGAGAACCACGAGACGCTGCGCTCCTTCATCGAAGGCATCGACCACTACTGCGGCCTGTTCGACATCCGCCCCGAGATCGTCGCCCACGACCTGCACCCCGGCTACCTGTCCACCCAGCACGCCCTCGACATCCGCGGCGTCGACCACGTCGGCGTCCAGCACCACCACGCCCACATCGCCTCCTGCCTCGCCGACAACGGCGACCCCGGCCCCGTGATCGGCGTGGCCTTCGACGGGCTCGGCCACGGCACCGACGGCACCCTGTGGGGCGGCGAGTTCCTGCGCGCCGACCTCACCGGCTACGAACGCCTCGGCCACCTCGCCCAGGTCCCCATGCCGGGCGGTGCCGCCGCCGTCCGGCAGCCCTGGCGGATGACCGCCGCCTACCTGCGCGACCAGCACCCCGGCCTCGCCGTCGCCGAACGCAACGCCGGCCACTGGGCCGACGCCCTGCGGCTCGCGGACGACGCCCCCCTCACCTCCAGCGCCGGCCGCCTCTTCGACGCCGTCTCCGCGCTCCTCGGCGTCCGCGACAAGATCACCTACGAGGGGCAGGCCGCCATCGAGCTCGAACAACGCGCCGACCCCTCCGAAACCGGCGCCTACGACGCCGCCGTCACCACCGCCCCCGGCGGGCCCCTCATCGTCGAAGGCGGCGACCTCGTCCGCGCCGCCGCCGCCGACCTCGCCGCCGGCACCGACCCCGGAGTCATCGCCGGACGCTTCCACAACGGCGTCGCCGCCGCCATCACCCGCACCTGCGTCGCCCTCCGCCAGAGCACCGGGCTCACCGCCGTCGCCCTGTCGGGCGGCGTCTTCCAGAACGCCCTGCTCCTCGACCGCACCGTCCAGCGGCTGCGGGCGGCGGGGTTCCGGGTGCTCAAGCACGTACGGGTGCCGCCCAACGACGGCGGGCTCAGCCTCGGCCAGGCCGCCGTCGCCGCCGCCCAGGACCAGCGCTGACGGGGGCCCGGCCACACCGGCGCCCGCCCCAGGGCCGCAGACCGGGCCCGCCTAGCATGGCGATCATGGAATACCTCAACCCCGGCCGCACCCCGTACACCGGCCAGGACCGCACCCTCATCGGCGTCCAGCACGCCCGCCAGGCCCGCGCCCACTTCGCCCGCCACCCCGCCTACCGCCCCACCCCCGTCCACCGCATCCCCGGCCTCGGCGGAGCCGGCGCCGCCTACGTCAAGGACGAGAGCGGCCGCATGGGCCTGGGCAGCTTCAAGGCGCTCGGCGGCGCGTACGCCGTGCACCTGCTCGCGGAACGCGACGGCGGCGGCGCGCCGTTCGTGTGCGCCAGCGCGGGCAACCACGGCCTCTCGGTGGCCGCCGGCGCCGCCGAGATCGGCGTGCCGTGCGTCGTGCACCTGAGCGAAGGCGTCCCCGAGGCGTTCGCGGAGCGGCTGCGCGCACTCGGCGCGCAGGTGCGGCGCACCGGCCACGACTACGAGGCCAGTATGGCCGCCGCCATGGCCGCCGCCCAGGAGCACGGCTGGCGGCTCGTGGCCGACAGCTCATGGGACGGCTACACCAGCGTCCCCCTGGACGTCATGCGCGGCTACAGCGTCCTGTTCGACGAACTGTCCGGCCCCGGCGCGTTCCCGCCCCCAGAAGGGGCCACAGGCCCGCACGACGGCGCCCCCACCCACGTGTTCGTGCAGGCGGGCGTCGGCGGGCTCGCCGCCGCGGCGGCCGGGTACGTACGCGACCGGTGGGGCGAGCAGCCGAAGATCGTCGTCGTGGAGCCGGACGGCGCGCCCTGCCTCATCGAAAGCGCCCGCGCCGGCGAGCCCACCCGCGTCGCCGGCCACCTGACCACCCTCGGCAGGCTCGACTGCCGCGAACCCTCACTCCTCGCGCACCGCCTCCTGTCCCACCTCGCCGACCTCTACGTCACCATCACCGACGAGCAGGCCGCCGCGGCCACCCGCCTGCTCGCCGCGCACGGCGTCGCCCTGTCCGGCTGCGGCGCCGCCGGAGCCGCCGGGCTGCTCGCCCTCACGCCCGCCGCCCGCGACGCGCTCCGCCTCGACGACGCCGCACGCGTGATGCTCGTGGGAACCGAGGGACCCGTGGAACCGAAGTGATCGAAGTGACGTCTAAGGGGGCGTGCAACAGCCCAACCGGTCCCGGTCCAGACACGCCCGAGGAGACGGCCGGTTGGCCGAGCTCGACCTGCTGCGCTTCCTCGCCGCCCTCGCGGTCGTCGCCTTCCACTACCTGGTCGCCTACGCCTCCGTCTGGGGAGACCGGCCCGCCGAGCTGTTCCCCGCCTTAGCCCCCTTCGCCGGGCTCGGCATCCTCGGCGTCGAACTGTTCTTCATCATCAGCGGCTTCGTCATCCTCATGACCGTGTGGGGGCGCGGGCTCGGCGCGTTCGCCCGGTCCAGGCTCGTCCGCCTCTACCCCGCCTACTGGCTCAGCCTGGCCGCCGTCGCCGCCCTCTACGGCCTCACCGGAGCCAAGGCGCTCGACCCAAAACTTTCCCCAGGTGAGTACCTGCTGAACGCCAGCATGTTCCAGCGGCTGTTCAAGGTCACCGACGCCAGCGGCGTCTACTGGTCGCTCTGGGCCGAGCTGCGCTTCTACCTGCTGATCGCCATCCTGGTCATCGCCGGCGTCACCCGCGCGCGCGTCCTGACCTTCGGCGGCGTCTGGCTCGCCGCCGCACTCGGCGTCAAACTCCTCGACGAGAACGACCTCGCCGTGCCGGACGTCGTCCGCGAGACCGTCATGCCCGCATACGCCGGGTACTTCGTCGCCGGCATGGCCCTCTACCTCGTGCACAAGCGCGGCGGCGGGTGGCTGCCCTGGCTCTACGTCGCCGCCGCCTACGGGCTTTCGCTGCATTCCGCCCTCGGCCGCGTACACGGCCGCATCGAGCAGGCCGGGTTCAAGAACATGCCCGTCACGGACCTCAGCGTGATCATCACCCTCACGCTGATCTTCGCCGTGATGGCCCTCATGGCGCTCGGGATGCTCCGCATGCGGAGCTCACGCCTGCTCGCCGCGCTCGGCGGCACGACATACCCGCTTTACCTCTTCCATAGCGTCATCGCCGTGGCCCTCATCCCGCTGCTCACCGGCGACCTGCCCCCCTGGGCCGTCGCCACGATCACGACACTGGTGTCGATTCTCGTGTCGTATCTCGTCTACTCCTTTGCCGAACGCCCCATCCAGCGGCTACTCAAGCCCCGCAGACCTACACAAACCCCACCAGCTCCCGCCGTACAGATGGAAAAGACGTCGGTGCCATAACTCTGTGGCCCTGGGGCACTGTGAAGGGCATAGGCTCGGGCATATAAACGGCGGATAGACAGACCCGGACGAACAGAGGGTGTTGCATGACGGTGCGTCGGGTGATGGGCATCGAGACCGAGTACGGCATCTCCGTACCCGGCCAGCCAGGCGCCAACGCGATGGTGACCTCCTCACAGGTCGTGAACGCCTACCTGGCCGCCTCGGCGGCCCGCGCGCGCAGAGCACGATGGGACTTCGAGGAGGAGAACCCGCTCCGCGACGCGCGCGGCTTCGACCTCGCAAGGGAAGTGGCAGACCCCAGCCAGCTCACCGACGAGGATCTCGGCCTGGCCAACGTCATCCTCACCAACGGAGCCAGGCTCTACGTCGACCACGCCCACCCCGAATACAGCTCGCCCGAATGCACCAACCCACGGGCAGCCGTCATCTGGGACAAAGCAGGCGAAAGAGTGATGTACGACGCCGCCACCCGCGCGTCAGCCATCCCCTCCAACGCCCCCATCCAGCTCTACAAGAACAACACCGACGCCAAAGGCGCCTCCTACGGCTGCCACGAGAACTACCTCATGCGGCGCGCCACCCCCTTCGCCGACATCGTCAGGCACCTCACCCCCTTCTTCGTCTCCCGGCAAGTCGTCGTCGGCGCCGGCAAGGTAGGCATCGGACAGGATTCGCGCGGCGAAGGCTTCCAGATCAGCCAGCGCGCCGACTTCTTCGAAGTCGAAGTCGGCCTCGAAACCACCCTCAAACGCCCCATCATCAACACCCGCGACGAACCCCACGCCGACCCCGAGAAATACCGGCGACTCCACGTCATCATCGGCGACGCCAACATGTCCGAGATCTCCACCTACCTCAAACTCGGCACCACGGCACTCGTCCTCGCCATGATCGAAGAGGGCTTCCTCAGCCGCGACCTCGCCGTCGAAAACCCCGTACAGGCACTCAGGGCCGTCTCCCACGACCCCACCTGCCGCTACGAGATCCCCATGCGCGACGGACGCAAGCTCACCGCCATCCAGCTCCAGATGGAATACCTCGAACAAGCCCGCAAATACGTCGAAGAACGCGGCACCGCCCAGGACGAGATGAACAAGGACATCCTCGACCGCTGGGAATCCGTCCTCACCCGCCTCGCCGAAGACCCCATGCAACTCGCCCGCGAGCTCGACTGGGTCGCCAAACTCGAACTCCTCGAGGGCTACCGCAGCCGCGACGGCCTCAACTGGTCCCACCCCAGACTCCAGCTCGTCGACCTCCAGTACTCCGACATCCGGCCCGACCGAGGCCTCTACAACCGCCTCGTCGCCCGCGGCCGCATGCAACGCCTCGTCACCGAGGAAGAGGTCCAGCGCGCCGTCGAACACCCGCCCAACGACACCCGCGCCTACTTCCGCGGCCGATGCCTGCGCCAGTACAGCGAATCCGTCGCCGCCGCCTCCTGGGACTCCGTCATCTTCGACATCCCCGGACGCGAATCACTCCAGCGCGTCCCCACCCTCGAACCGCTGCGCGGCACCAAAGCCCACGTCGGCGAGCTCTTCGACCGCTGCAAGACCGCCGCCGACCTCGTCTCCGCCCTCACCGGCGGCGACTGACCCACCAGGGTGGCGGGACCCTCACCGGCGGCCTCTGGACGCCCGGGGGACCCTCGCGGGCGGCGAACGACCACCTGACGCCCAGGGATCGGCCCACTCACAGCAGGCCGATCCCCAGCATCAGCGTGCCCGCCGCCAGGCACACCCCGCCCGCCACCGTCAGATAGATCAGCCTGCTCGGCTTCGTGTCGCCAGGACGCACCACCGACAGGAAGAAACCCAGCGGCATCAGGATCGGCGCCGCCACGATCAGCGCCCGCGTCAGCGCCTTCAGCGCCTCCGGCAACCCCGACTGGTCCACGTACACCATCGCCACCAGCGCGAACAGCACCAGCACGCCCGCATGCGCGTGCCCCGCCCGCCACAGGCCGCGACGGACCGGGTTGTCCAGGTAACCGGGAACGTTCCGCATGAGAAGCCGCAGCAGCGTCACGCCGCCGTAGCCCACTCCGGGGACTGTGATGAGGAGCACACCCGCCGTGCTCAGGGGCGAAGGGGACATCTGAACCTCCTGTCGGTACGGGGGTTCATTGTTGGATAGGAATGCTATCTAGTCAAGTGGGCAAGATCGCTGGGCGTTCGGCGCGAAATGTCGGCCCGTTCGGGGAAGATATGCCTAGAGGCAGTCCCCCAAGCGGAGGTAGGACATGGCAACCAAGGACACCGGCGGGCAGAAGCAGGCCGGGCGGCGCGAGTCCGAAGTCGAGGAGACCGAGGCTTCGGCGGCGCCGGATGTGCAGGAGCGTCAGGAGAAGCTCACTGACGATGTCGACGCAATTCTGGACGAAATCGACGAAGTTCTCGAAGAGAACGCAGAGGAATTCGTGAGATCATACGTCCAAAAGGGCGGAGAGTAGGGCAAAACGGACATCTGAAAGGAGGGAAATCGGGTGGAAACGCCGGGTGGCGTGAAGAGGTGTCCGGACTGTGGTGAAGTCAAGGCGATCGCTGAGTTCGGGCTCAACAAGCGGCTGCCTGATGGGCGGGCCCGGTATTGCAGGGCCTGCTTTCGGCGGCGGTCCACCCAGAGCTATCGCAAGCGGAAGGCCGAGCAAGGGAAGGTCGTCCGCGAGGCGATCCCCGTTCCAGAGGGGTCCAAGTATTGTCCGCGCTGTGAGGAGATCAAGTCAGTCGCGGAATTCGGCAGTAATCGCTCGACGGCTTCCGGGCTGACTGCTTACTGCAAACCGTGCCACGCCATCGTGGCTCGCGAGAACAAGATTAAGAATCACGGTAGCGAGCGGAATTACATGCTCCAGCACCGTTACGGCATCACAGAGGACGACTTCGTGCGCATGCTCGCCCGTCAGGGCGGGCTCTGCGCCATCTGCCGGGTCGTCCCCGGCACGTTCGTCGACCACTGCCACACGACCGGCCAGGTCCGCGGCGTTCTCTGTTTCAACTGCAACAACGGGCTCGGTCATTTCGGCGACAACACGGTGTTGCTGGAGCTGGCCGCGCTCTATCTGGGCGGGGAGGTGCTCTGGCCGGAGTTCGTGGTGTTGCCGGAGGCGCGGGGTGAGGTTCCGGTGGCGCGGACGCGGACGTATCACCTGTCGCAGCGTTATCGGATGCGGCATGAGGATGTGGAGCGGATGATTTCGGCGCAGCACGGTTTGTGCGTGGTGTGCTGGGATCGGCCGCCCGAGCATGTGGATCATTGTCATCGGACGGGTGCGGTCCGGTTCGCGTTGTGTTTGCCGTGCAATACGGGGATCGGGCAGTTCCGGGATGACGAGGCGGTGGTGTGGCGGGCGCTGTCGTACATCGAGGCGACTGTCGAGGATTTCGGCGAGGAGTTGCCGTTCTCGGATGAGGAGCTCGTGGAGCTGGCGAGGGCGGAGGAGGAGCTTCGGTCGGAGTTCTATGGGTCGGTGACGCGGGTGGGGTGAGTTTCAGTCTTCGGGCATCGTGTATTCGACGGCCACGCCGATGAGGCGGACGGGGTGGGTGAGGTCGTGGCGGTCGAGGATGTCGAGGGCGGTCTGGGTGATGAGGTGCGCGTCGGTCGTGGGGGCGGGGAGTTTTGACTGGCGGGTGCGGGTGTGGAACGGCGTGGTGCGGATCTTGACGGAGACGCGGGTGATCTGGCGGCCGGCTTCGGCGGCGTCCTGGGTGACGTGTTGGGCGAGGGCGGTGAGGTGGCGGGTGAGGTCGGTTCTGTCGGTGAGGTCGTGGGGGAAGGTGGTTTCGCGGCTGTGGCCGCGGGCGATCCAGGGTGTGGTGACGATTTCGGCTTCGCCTTTGCCGTGGGCGAGGTAGCGGTACCAGGGGCCGTTGGTGGGGCCGAAGTGGCGGGCCAGGTCGGCGGGGTCGGCGGCGGCGAGTTGGGCGACGGTGTGCAGGCCGAGGGCGGCGAGTTTTCTGGAGGTGCGGGCGCCGATGCCCCAGAGGGCGTCGGTGGGCCGGTGGTTCATGGTCTGGGCCCAGTTGTCGGTGGTGAGGCGGTGGATGCCGGCGGGTTTGGCGAAGGCGGAGGCGAGTTTGGCCTGGTGTTTGTTGTCGCCGATGCCGATGGAGCAGTCGAGGTGGGTGCGGGCGCGTACGGCGTGCTGGAGGTCGGCTGCGAGGGTTTCCGGGTTGTCGGTGGTGGCGCCGAGGAAGGCTTCGTCCCAGCCCCAGACTTCGACGAGGATGGGGAATTCGCGTAGGACGGCCATGACGCGGGCTGAGGCGGCTTCGTAGGCGGGTGGGTCGCTGGGCAGGAAGACGGCGTCGGGGCAGCGGCGCTGGGCGGTGCGGAGTGGCATGCCGGAGTGGATGCCGTGTTGGCGGGCCTCGTAGGTGGCGGTGGCGGCGACGGTGCGGGGCTGGGTGGGGTCGCCTGTGCCGCCGACGATGACGGGTTTGCCGCGGAGTTCGGGGTGGCGCAGGAGTTCGACGGCGGCGATGAACTGGTCGAGGTCGAGGTGCAGGATCCAGTTCCTGGTGGCCATGTGTTCAGTATGGCGGGGTGTTCAGAGGGTGGTGAGGAGGGTGTCGTCGCGGTAGAGGAGGGCTCGGCGGGGGGTGGCCGAGGCGGGGGTGCCGGGGGGTGGTTCTTCGCCTTCGGGGACGACGAGCTGGATGTGGGGTCCGGTGGGGGTTTCGAGGGTGACGAGGGTGTGGGTGCCGAGGTTTTCGAGGACGGAGATGACGCCGGGGAAGGCGTCGGGGCGTTCGGTGGGGGAGAGGGTCATGTATTCGGGGCGTACGCCGTAGGTGAGGTTGTCGCCGCTATGGAGGGGGCCGGGGAGTGGCAGGGTGGCGCCGGCGACGTGGAGTGCGGCGGGGGTGGCGCGGGCGGGGAGGAGGTTCATGGGGGTGGAGCCGATGAAGGAGGCGACGAACGTGGTGGCGGGGCGGTGGAAGATCTCGGCGGGGGTGGCGACCTGGATCATGCGGCCGTCGGACATGACGGCGATGCGGTCGGCGAGTGCGAGGGCTTCTGCTTGGTCGTGGGTGACGAAGACGGTGGTGACGGCGAGTTCGCGCTGGAGGCGTTTGAGGAAGGTGCGGGCTTCGAGGCGGAGGCGGGCGTCGAGGTTGGAGAGGGGTTCGTCGAAGAGGAAGGCGGTGGGGTGGCAGGCGATGGCGCGGGCGAGTGCGACGCGTTGCTGCTGGCCGCCGGAGAGTTCGGCGGGGCGGCGGTGGAGGAGGTCGGTGAGGCTGAGCCGGGCGGCGACGCCGGCGGCTTTGGTGGCGCGTTCGGCGCGGGGGATCTTCTTGATGCGCAGGGGGTAGGCGATGTTGGCGGTGACGTCCATGTGGGGGAAGATCGCGTAGTCCTGGAAGACCATGGCGACGTCGCGTTGTCCTGGGGGCAGGTCGGTGACGTTTCTGTCGTCGATGTGGACGGTGCCGCGGG
Source organism: Nonomuraea monospora (assembly GCF_039531895.1). Lineage (NCBI taxonomy): Bacteria > Bacillati > Actinomycetota > Actinomycetes > Streptosporangiales > Streptosporangiaceae > Nonomuraea > Nonomuraea monospora. Next base: position 159,350 of record NZ_BAAAQX010000007.1, on the reverse strand, counting down.
TGGGGGTCTCGAGTCCGGCGATGGTGCGCAGGAGGGTGGTCTTGCCGCAGCCTGAGGGGCCGAGGAGGGCGAAGAATTCGCCGTCGGCGATGGTGAGGTGGATGTCGTCGAGGGCGTGGACTCCGCCGGGGAAGATCTTGGTGAGGGCGTGCAGGGTGATCACCGTTTGATTCCTCCGTGGAAGCGGAAGCCGTAGCGCTGTGAGACGAAGAGGTACATGGCGACGACGGGCAGCGAGTAGAGCAGTGAGAAGGTGGCGATGAGGTCGAGCTTGGGGGCGCCGCCTTCGGTGTAGAGGGTGTAGAGGATGACGGAGCCGGGGGCTTTGGCGGGGTCTCTGAGCAGGATGAACTGGAAGAGGAAGCCGCCCCAGACGCTGGCGAGCGCCCAGACGGCGATGGTGGCGAGGCCGGGTCTGACGAGGGGGACGACGATGTGGCGCAGGATCTGCAGGGGGCCGGCGCCGAAGACGCGGGCGGATTCCTCGTAGGAGGTGGGGGTGTCGTCCATGAAGTCCTTGAGGATGAAGATGGCGGCGGGCAGCAGGCCGCCGGAGACGACGAGGACGACGCCGAGGTGGGTGTCGATGAGGTCGAGGCGGGTGGCCAGTTCGAAGATGGGGACCATGGCGGCGGTGCCGGTGACGACGGACGACAGCAGGAGCAGCAGGTAGAGGAGGGCGTCGCGGCCGGGTACGCGGACGCGGGAGAGGGCGTAGGCGGCGAGTGCGGCCAGGACGACGACGAGGGCGGCGGCGCCTCCGCCTTGGATGAGGGAGTTGCGGATGGAGCCGAGGGCGTAGGGGTTGTCGAGGATGGCGGCGAAGTTGCGGAGGGTGAATTCGGGGATGGTGGTGGTGATGGCGGGGGTGTCGTCGAAGGGGGCGCTGGCGAGCCAGAGCATGGGCAGGGTGAAGAAGGCGAGGACGACGGCGATGAAGAGGGTGGCGGTGAGCCTGCCGACGGTGTGGCGGATCATGTGACGGGCTCCCGGCGGGTGGTCATGCGGGCGGGGTCGCGGTGGCGGCGGTTTTCTGCTGGCGGCGGCGGCCGCGCAGGAGCCGCAGGTAGACCAGGGCGAAGACGAGGTTGATGAGCAGGATGAGGAAGGAGATGGCGGCTCCGGCGCCGAGCTGGCCGTCTCTGAGGGCGACGCGGTAGACGTACACGGGCAGGATTTCTGAGCGGCCCTCGGGGCCGCCGCCGGTGAGGACGAACGGCGTGAAGTCGTTGAACGTCCACAGGCTGATGAGCAGGAGGTTCGTCAGGATGTGGCGGCGGATGAGGGGCAGGACGACGTCGCGCAGCTGCTGCGGGACGCTGGCGCCCGCGAGGCGGGCGGTCTCGAGGTGGGAGGGCGGCACGTTCTCCAGCGCGGCGGAGTAGAGCATCATGCTGAACGCGGTGCCGCGCCACACGTTGAACACGATGATGGACAGCAGCGGGTGGTCGAGCAGCCAGGCGAAGCCGGGGGTGTGCAGGAGGGCGTTGAGCGTCCCGTCGTCGCGGTCGAGGAGTGCGAACCAGAGGAAGCCGACGACGGTGCTGGGCAGGATCCAGGCCAGCAGGACGACGCCTTCGACGGTGCGGCGCAGGGGGCCTTGGCGGGTGCGCAGCACCCAGGCGAGGGTGAAGCCGAGCCCGGCCTGGCCGATGACGGCGGAGCCGCCGACGTACAGGACGGTGAGCCACAGCGACGACAGGAAGCGGGGGTCGGTGAGGGCGCCGGTGTAGTTGTCGGCGCCGACGATCTGGGGGTCGGCGGCGGCCAGGCCGGTGAGGCGGTAGTCGGTGAGGCCGAGGTAGATGGTCCACAGGGCGGGGAAGAGCAGGAAGACGGCGATGAGGGTGACGGCGGGCAGGACGAACGCGATCGCCCTGCCCTTGCCGAGCCCTGCCGCGTCAGCCGCTGATGTTGGCCGCGCCACCGACGATTCCCTCCAGCGTGCTCTGGTAGGCGGTGGCGGCCTGGTCGGGGCTCCGGCCGGCGACGACGGCGGCGGTGGCCTCCTGCAGGGCGGTGGAGACCTGCGAGTAGACGGCGACGCCCGGCCGGTAGGCGGTGATGGGCAGCACCTCGTCGGCGATGTACTTGAGCATGGGGTCGGCGGTGAGGACCTCGTCGTTGACGTCGGTGCGGGCGCTGATGCGTGCCTGTCCGGCGAGTTGCGCCTTGGTGGCGGCGGCTGAGTGCATGAAGGCGAGCAGGTCCCAGGCGAGCCTGGGGTTCTTGGAGAACGGGTTGAGCACGCGGACGGCGCCGCCCGACATGCTGACGAAGTCCTGGCCGCGGATGCCGCCGCCGGGCTCCTTGGCGGGGATCTTGGCGTAGCCGACGGCCTGGTCGCGGTTCTTCATGGGGGCGACCCCGGCCTGGGGTTCGATGACGGAGCGCCAGAAGTAGTCGCTCTCGGCGAGGATGCCGATCTTGCCTTCCGCGAACTGGGCGAAGGACTTGTCGCGGCCTTTGGCCTCCTGCTGGAGTTTGGGGTCGCCGAGGCCGCTGCCGCCGTAGACCTGCTGGTAGAAGCCGAGGGCGTCCTTGAGTGGCTGTGCGGCGCCCGTCCACTTGCCGCCGGTGTAGACCTCGGCTCCGGCGCCGGCGAGCAGGGGAAGGAGGCCCTGCATGGTGGTGGCCTCGCCCATGGCGGTGCCGGCGTTGAGCTGGATGGGGGTGGGGACTCCGGCGGTCTTGAGCCGGGTTCCGGCGTCGATGATGTCGCGCCAGCTCGCGGGCTGCCAGGTGGCGGGCAGGCCGGCCTTCTGGAACAGGGTCTTGTTGTAGAACAGGACGCGGCCGTCGGTGCCCTGGGGCAGGCCGTACTTCTTGCCGTCGAAGATGCCGAGGCCCTGCACGGCCTGGGGGATCTGGGCCCAGCCCTCCCATTGCTCGACGGTGGCGCCGCCGACCTCGGTGAGGGGTTTGATGTAGCCGGCCTGGGCGAACTCGCCGACCCAGATGCCGTCGAGGTCGATCACGTCGGCGCCGGTCCGTGACTTGAGGTCGAGCGCGATCCTGGTCTTGTACTGCTCGTCGTCGACGCCGCTGCCCTGGAACAGGACCTTGACGTTGGGGTGGCTCTTCTCGAACTCGGGGATCACCCACTGCTTGATCCACTGTGCGGACTCGGCGTTCTTGCCGCCTTCGATGGAGTTGGCGGCGATGGTGAGGGTGACGCTGCTCTCGCCGGAGCCGCCGCCGGTGCCGCAGGAGGTGAGGGCGAGTGCGGCGATGACCCCGATCAGCGCGGGTCGGCTGGGGAGTCGCATTGTCGGCCTCCTGTTCAGGACGTGCAGACATACCGACAATCGCATGGGCGGTGGCGGCCGTAAAGAAACGATCTGAACACGGGCCGCTGGCGCATAGGGGGCTTATAGGGCCTTTTCGGACCGCTGTGATGGGTGGTTCGCCGTGAGCTGATCGTGGGAAGTGCAGACAACAACCCAACATGAGTAGGGTCGCCCTAGGAACACTGAACGTTTGGAGGGAGTCGCGTGGCATCGCACAGGGATCTGCCCGTCGGCTTGGTGAACCATCTTTTCCAGAACACCGGAAGTTCCTCGTTCACCGAGTTTGTCGGCTCGTACGCGCCTGACTTGCTGCCGCGGCGGGATGAGGTGCTGGCCACGCCGATCGGTGACCAGGTTCCGCACGCGACCACGATCGTGGCCGCCACGTTCGCCGGCGGCGTGATCATGGCAGGCGACCGGCGGGCGACGTCGGGCAACATCATCTCGCAGCGAGACGTGGAGAAGGTGTTCCGCGCCGACGACTACTCGTGCATGGGCATCGCCGGCACGGCCAGCACGGGCATCGAGTTCGCCCGCCTCTACCGGGTGGAGCTGGAGCACTACGAGAAGGTCGAGGGCCGGTCGATGTCGGTCCAGGGCAAGGCCAACCGGCTCGCCACCATGATCAGGGGCAACCTGGCCATGGCGATGCAGGGGCTGGTGGTGGTGCCGCTGTTCGCCGCCTACGACCCCGACAAGGACGAGGGGCGCATCTTCAGCTACGACGTGGCGGGCGGGCCCTACGAGCGGGAGAGGTTCGACGCGATCGGGTCCGGCTCGATCTTCGCGCGGGGGTCGCTGAAGAAGCTCTACCGCGACGGGGCGTCGGCCGACGACATGGTGATGACGCTGATCCAGGCGCTGTACGACGCCGCCGACGACGACTCGGCGACCGGCGGGCCGGACGTGACGAGGAAGATCTGGCCCATCGTGTCGGTGATCGACGCCGACGGCTTCCGCCGCCTGTCGCAGGACGAGGTCTCCGGCTACGTCGAGCAGATGCTGGACGCCCGCCTCATCTCGCCCGACGGCCCCATCGCCCCGCTGCGCTAGAAAGGACCTCCACACGTGTCCATGCCTTTCGGATATGCGTCCCCCGAGCAGATCATGCGGGACAAGGCCGACTACGCGCGCAAGGGCATCGCGCGGGGCCGGTCCGTCGTTACCCTGCAGTACGTGGACGGCATCCTGTTCGTCGCGCCCAACCCGTCGCGGGCGCTGCACAAGATCAGCGAGATCTACGACCGCATCGGGTTCGCGGCGGTGGGCCGCTACAACGAGTTCGAGGAGCTGCGGCTCGGCGGCATCCGCTACGCCGACGTCAACGGCTACACCTACGACCGCTCCGACGTGACGGGGCGCGGCCTGGCCAACCTGTACGCCTCCAACCTCGGCCGTATCTTCACCGAGTCGATCAAGTCGCTGGAGGTGGAGGTCGTCGTCGCCGAGGTGGGCGACACCAAGGAGGGCGACGCCATCTACCGGCTCACCTTCGACGGCTCCGTCTTCGACGAGCACGGCTTCGCCGCCATGGGCGGCCAGGCCGAGGCGGTCGCCACCCGGCTCAAGGAGCGCTACCGCGAGTCGATGTCGCTGGCCGACGCGCTGGAGGTGGCGCTGACGGCGCTGACCGAGCCGGGCGGGGAGCGGCCGCCGGTGGGGCAGCTCGAGGTGGCGGTGCTCGACCGCAACCGGGAGCACCGCAAGTTCCTGCGGCTGACGGGGGCCCGGCTGGAGCGGCTGCTCGCCCAGACCAGCAACCCGCCGTCGGCATCCGCCGCGCCGCCTGCCGCGCCGCCTCAGGCGTCCGGTGAGACGCCGCCGCCTACGGGGCCTGATGGGGATGTGGATGATGGGTCGTCGCCGCTTTAGGCGGGGGACGGGACGGTGAGGACGGGGATCGCTTCGGCGGTCCCCGTCGTCGTTGGTGGGGTTTCGCGCCCGGGGTCTCGCGGGCGGCGCTTGGTGTCTCGCTCGTCCGGTCGCGCGGGGTGCACGCGGTGGCGGTGCGTGGCGGGCGCACGCTGAGGCGGCGCGGTGGTGGCGGGGCAGTGGGGCGCACGCGATGGCGGCGCGCGATGGGCGCACGCGATGGGGGCGGGCGCGGCGGCGAGGCGTGGTGCCTGAGAGGGCGTGATGCGGTGCCCTGCGGGGGTGGGGCGTAGCGCCTGAGGCCGCGTGGTGTGGCGCCGTGAGGGCGTGCGGTGCGGCGCGTGGCACCCTGAGGCCGCGTGGTGGGGCGCCGTGGCGGCGTGCAGTGCGGCGCGTGGCGCCCTGAGGGGGTGCGGTGCGGTGCGGCGGCGCGGGTGGCGGCGTGCGGTGGCCCGATGCGGCCTATGAGGTGGCCGTGGTGCGGCAGGCGGTGTGATCGCGCACGAGGCCGTGTTGTGCGGTGGTTTGGCGCGTGGGGTGGTGTGTCGGGGTCGATGTGCCGAGTGTGACCTGTATCACTCGTGGCCGCCCGAACTCCACGCCCTGATCACGAATCTCATGATCCGTGAACACTCCTTTGCGTGGCCTGATCGCGGCAGGCGCAGCGACGGCCGTCATGCTCACCACCGGCGTGGCCGCCGAGGCCGCCACCGCGTTCCCCGAGTACAAGGCCCCGAAGATCTTCGGCACCACGTTCCAGGCCGACCCGGGGCACGACTTCACCAAGCGCATCCACTCCCGCCACAACGGCATCCTGCGCGGCTGGATCACCTACGTGCGGGGCGGTGTGGCCGAGTACGAGCCCATCAGGTGGAAGAAGGGCACCCACACGGAGGGCTACTTCGAGGGGCCGCCGGAGGGTGATGTGCGGGCTTATGCCTCGCCCATCGCCAAGGACGTGATCTTCCTGTCGGCGTACGGCTGCAAGACGGCCGGCACGGACCTGACGGTGAGCCGCAAGACGGGGCTGGGGGCCAAGCGGTGCTCCAGGACGACGCTGGTCAAGCGGCATGCCAAGGCCGGCCACCCGGCTCTGATCACCGTCCACAAGGGGAAGATCGTTCAGGTTCAGGAGATCTACACCCCCTGAAGGGAGCCACCGCGGCACCCGCGCCCAGTGGGGGCGGGCACGGGGGCCGAGGCGGGTGGCGAGACGGGTGGTAGGAGCGGGTGGCGAGAGCGGGGCAGAAGCGGGGCCGAGGCGGGTGGTAGGAGCCGAAGGGCTGAAGCGGGGCAGAAGTGGTCGTTCGCGGTGGCGGAGGGAAAACACCTGCGAAGATCTCTCCCGCTGGCCGATCCGTGGGCATAGTGTGAGGTGATGGATCGTCGCATCTTCGGGCTGGAGAACGAGTACGGCGTGACCTGCACGTTCAGGGGGCAGCGCAGGTTGTCCCCCGACGAGGTCGCGCGCTACCTGTTCCGGCGGGTCGTGTCCTGGGGCCGATCGAGCAACGTCTTCCTTCGCAACGGCGCGCGTCTGTATCTCGACGTGGGCAGCCATCCTGAGTACGCAACACCCGAATGTGACAACGTCATCGAGCTCGTCACCCACGACAAGGCGGGCGAGCGCATCCTAGAGGGCCTGCTCGTGGACGCCGAGAAGCGGCTGCGCGAAGAGGGCATCGCGGGTGACATCTACCTGTTCAAGAACAACACCGACTCGGCCGGCAACTCCTACGGCTGCCACGAGAACTACCTGGTCGGCAGGCACGGGGAGTTCGGGCGGCTGGCGGACGTGCTGATCCCGTTCCTGGTGACGCGGCAGATCGTGTGCGGGGCGGGCAAGGTGCTGCAGACGCCGCGCGGCGCCGTCTACTGCGTGTCGCAGCGGGCCGAGCACATCTGGGAGGGCGTCTCCAGCGCCACCACGCGAAGCCGTCCCATCATCAACACGCGCGACGAGCCGCACGCCGACGCCGAGCGGTTCCGCCGCCTGCACGTGATCGTGGGCGACTCGAACATGAGCGAGACCACGATGCTGCTCAAGGTCGGCGCGACCGACCTGGTGCTGCGCATGATCGAGTCGGGCACGGTCATGCGCGACCTGTCGCTGGAGAACCCGATCAGGGCCATCCGCGAGGTCTCCCACGACATGACGGGCCGGCGCCGGGTGCGGCTGGCCAACGGGCGCGAGGCGTCGAGCCTGGAGATCCAGCAGGAGTACCTGTCGAAGGCGAAGGACTTCGTCGACCGCCGCGGCGGCGACGAGATCGCGCACCGGGTGCTGGAGCTGTGGGAGCGCACGCTGACCGCCGTCGACACGGGCAACCTCGACCTGGTCGCGCGGGAGATCGACTGGGTGACGAAGTACCAGCTCATCGAGCGGTACCGGCGTAAGTACGACCTGCCGTTGTCCTCGCCGCGGGTGGCGCAGCTCGATCTGGCCTACCACGACGTGCATCGCAAGCGCGGCCTGTACTACCTGCTGCAGAAGCGCGGCTCGGTGGAGCGGGTGGCGTCCGACCTGAAGATCTTCGAGGCCAAGTCGGTGCCGCCGCAGACCACGCGGGCGCGGCTGCGTGGCGAGTTCATCCGCAAGGCGCAGGAGAAGCGGCGCGACTTCACCGTCGACTGGGTGCACCTGAAGCTGAACGACCAGGCGCAGCGGACGGTGCTGTGCAAGGACCCGTTCCGGAGCGTGGACGAGCGGGTGGACAAGCTGATCGCCGGTATGTGAGGCGAGGCGAGGAGCCAGGGGGTACGGGCCGCGGGCCGCCGTCAGGGTGGGCCGCGGCCGGGCAAGGCGGAACGTGGCCGCCGTCAGGGGCGGCCTCGGCCTGGTGGCGTGCAACACGGCCGCTGGAGGAGCGGCTGCGGCGGGGTAGTGCGGAACGTGGCCGCCGGAAGAGTGAACGCGGCCGGGTGGCGCGGAACGTGGGGATCCGTTTACCCCGGCCCTACCGGGGCGTCGGGTAGTGTGGCGCGAATCTGACGTCTTTTCCGAGGGAAATCCATGCGCCGCGCTCTGGCCGTACTGGCCGCCGTGCCATTGACCTTGTTCGCCGCAGCCTGCGGCTCCGACGGCGGCGCCAACCCGGGCACCGCCGCCTCCGCGACCACCTCCGCCTCCGCCTCGGCCCCCGTGGCCGGGGCGCCGTCGGGGGTCAAGGTCGCCGGGAACGTGGGCGCCAAGCCCACGGTGACCTTCCCGTCCGGCTCGCCCGCCACGAAGTCGTCGTACGAGGTGATCCAGGCGGGCGACGGCGACGGCGTCAAGGCGGGCGACCGGGTGATCGTCAACCTGACCGTCTACAACTGGGACGGCAAGGGCAACGCCGTGCAGGGCTCCTCCTACGACACCAAGGCGCCGGAGACGATCGCCGTCAACGAGCAGTTGCCGCAGGTGCTGCAGGAGGGCTTGACCAAGGTCAAGCACGGCGGCAGGCTGCTGGCGGTGCTGGCCAACGACTCCGTCGCCCAGCAGCAGACGACGCCCGCCGAGCCGACCAAGGTGTTCGTGTTCGACGTGGTCGGCACCCAGCCCGCGGCGCTGAAGGCGGCGACCGGCAAGGAGACGGGCGAGTCGATCAAGGGTGTCGAGGTGGTGAACCCGGGCGGCGAGAAGGCGCCCACGCTGACCACGAAGACCAGCGAGAAGCCGTCCAAGGACCTGGTCGTCAAGACGATCATCCAGGGCACCGGCGCGAAGGCGAAGGCCAGCCAGACGCTCGTCGTGCACTACACCGGCAAGATCTGGGGCACCGACCAGCAGTTCGACTCGAGCTGGGAGCGGGGCCAGCCGGCCGAGTTCCCGCTCGCGCAGGTGATCCAGGGCTGGCAGAAGGGCCTGGACGGGGTTCCGGTCGGCAGCCGCGTGGTGATGAGCATCCCGCCGGACCTCGGGTACGGCGCGCAGGCGCAGCAGGGCATCCCCGCCAACAGCACGCTGGTGTTCGTGGTGGACGTCCTGGCCGCCTACTGACAGCGAGACGGACGGGCTGCTCACTGACGGACGGACGGGCGGGTCGCTTGCTGACGGCCGGACGGAGACGAGTTGCGTGCTGACGGCCGGACGGAGACGAGTTGCGTGCTGACGGCCGGACGGAGACGAGTTGCGTGCTGACGGCCGGACGGGCGGTTGCTTGCTGACGGACGGTCCGGTGGCGCGGTAGCATCGCGAGCCCGGCGGCGCGCCCCCGAGGCGGGCGCCGCCGGGCCGTTCCGTGCTGGGAGGACCCCGATGCGCCGTGCCGCCGCGTCACTGCCGCTGGCGCCCCTGCTGGTGACGTCCCTGCTGCTGACGTCCCTGCTGGCGGCGGGCTGCACGAGTGAGGCCGCCGGCGACCTGGACCTGGAGGTGGGCGGCGCGTTCGGCGCCCGCCCGACGATCCACTTCCCCGACGGCAAGCCGGTGGCCGGGCTGCAGGTGGACGAGCTGGCCACGGGCAAGGGCGAGCGGCTCGGCGACGGCGACGTGGCGATCGTCCAGTACACCGCGCACGTGTGGGACGGCCGGGACAACCGCCTGGTCGACTCCAGTTTCAACCGCGGCACCCCGGCGGCGTTCCCGGTGGGCGAGCTGCTGCCCGGCCTGGAGCGGGCGCTGAAGGGCCGCACGGTGGGCAGCCGGGTGATCGCCGCGATCCCGCCGGGGGACGGGTTCGGCGCGAACCCGCCGCAGGGCGTGGCCGCGGGCGAGGAGCTGTTCTACGTCGTGGACATCCTCGGCGCGCACCGCAAGGGCGCCTCGGTGGAGTCGGCGGCCGGCACGCTGGCCGGGGTCAGGGTGGGCGGCGGCGCCAGGCCCGCGCTGGCGGTGCCCGCGGGCCCGCCGCCGGCGAAGTTCTCGGCGAAGGTGCTGTCCAAGGGCGATGGACGGGTGGTGCGGGCGGGGCAGCTCGTGGTCACCCAGTACGAGGCGGCCGTCTGGAGCCGCCGCCGGATCTTCGACGCCACCTGGGCGGGCGGCGGGCCGAAGGCGTTCAAGCTGGGCGACGGCAGCGTGATCAGGGCGTGGGACAAGGCCCTGTCGGGGGTGCCGGTCGGCAGCCGGGTGCTGATGATCGTGCCGCCCGCCGACGGGTACGGCCGGGCGGGCAACCCCGCGTACGGGATCAAGGGCTCTGACACGCTCGTGTTCGTCGTGGATCTTCTCGCCGCCTACTAGGGCGGGGCGGGCTCGTAGACTCCCGCTGTGAGTAGCGACGACCTCGAGGCGCTGGCCCTGTTGCACGATCCCGTCCGCCGCAGCCTGTACGACGTCGTCGCCTCCCGGGGCGGGGACGTCGGCCGGGGGGAGGCCGCGGAGGCGGCGGGCGTGTCCAGGACGCTGGCCGGGCACCATCTCGACAAGCTGGTGGAGGCGGGCCTGCTGGAGAGCGGGTTCCGTCAGCAGGAGAAGAAGGGGCCGGGCAGCGGCCGGCCGGCGAAGGTGTACCGCAGGGCCAAGGGCGAGCGGTCGGTGAGCCTGCCGCCGCGCGACTACGTGACGCTCGCCTCGGTGCTGGCGGACGTGGTGGAGGTGCTCGGCGCCGAGGAGCGGGCCGAGGAGGTGGCGCGGGGCGCGGGCGCCAGGCTCGCCAGGGGGCATCGGGGCGAGCCGGTGGAGCGGGTGCTGAGCGAGCGCGGCTACGAGCCGTACGCGGAGGGCGGCCGGCTGCGGCTGCGCAACTGCCCGTTCCACGTGCTGGCCGAGGAGCAGCCGCTGCTGGTGTGCTCGATGAACCTGGCGCTGTGCCGGGGGCTGCTGGAGGGCCTCGGCGACGATCCGGACAGGGCCGTGCTGGATCCGCGGCCGGGGGAGTGCTGCGTCTCCCTGGAACGAACCGATCCTCTAAAGCAAACGGATATTGACATAGAGGACGCGTGATGGTGTGCTGGCTCCCATGAACCTGGCTCCCACGAACCCGCCCGCCATGCATCTCGCCGAGCTCAACATCGCCCACCTGCGCGCCCCCGCCGACAGCCCCGAGCTGGCCGAATTCATCGCCCTGCTGGAGCCCGTCAACGCCGTCGCCGACACGGCACCGGGGTTCGTGTGGCGGCTGAAGGAGAGCGAGAGCGACCCCACCGCCCTCGTCGTGCACGACTACGGCGACCACCTGGTCACGAACTTCTCGGTGTGGGAGTCGCTGGAGTCGCTGTGGAACTACGCCTACCGCAGCGAGCACCTGGCCGTGCTGCGGCGGCGCAGGGAGTGGTTCCTGCGCATGGCGGAGCCGTACATGGTGATGTGGTGGGTGCCCGCCGGTGAGATCCCCACGCTGGCCGAGGGCATGCGGCGGCTGGAACGCCTCAGGAGCGAGGGGCCGGGCCCCGAGGCGTTCACGTTCAAGGACGCCTACGACAGCAGCGAGGCCGTCAGCCTGCCCGCCGCCGCCGCGGCCAGGAAGTAGGCCAGGTCCTCCTCCAGGCTCCTGCCCATCGTCGACAACCTGACCGGCGAGGTCTCCAGGGCCTCGCGCAGGCCGTCCACCGGGACGGGCACCAGGCGGTGCCGTACGGCCAGCAGCTCGGCCTGGTCCCTGACCCGCACCCCGAACTCGCCCGGCAGCTCAGGCACCGGCACCTGCGCGGGCGACAGCGCGACCCGGCCGTAGGCGGTCAGCGAGTGGTGCGAGACGCCGTAGTGGCGCTCGCGCAGGTCGCCCTCGCTGACCCGCAGCGACGCCACCGGCAGCCCGCGCAGCACGCCCGCCGCGTTGACCGCCTCGCCCGCCGCCACCCCCGAGAAGCCCCAGCGGGTGCCCGTGCCCAGGTTGCCCGGCCCCTGCGTGACGACCGCCACGTCCGCCTCCAGCACGTGCCTGGCCGCCAGCAGCCCCGTGTGCACGGTGACCGCCTCCAGGTCGCCGCCGAACGACTGGCCGACCGTCACCACGCCCGCCAGCCAGCCCTCCTCCCGCAGCCGGGCCGCGGCCATCGAGAACCACACGGGCAGCGCGCCGCCGTCCTGCATCACGTACGCCACCCGCACGCCCTGCCTGGCGGCGTACAGACCGCACAGGATCGGCGCCAGCGCGGAGTGCAGATCCGCCACGATCACCGGCATGCCGTCGAGCGAGTCCGCCTCCCGCAACCTGGCGTGATGCGGGGAATCCTGCTCGTCGGCGCCCTGCACCGTGGCCTGCAACGGGGTGTACCTGGCCTTCACCAGGTGGCCCGGCCCCTGAGGATCTTCCGGCAAACGGTTCGGGACGGCCACCACCATGGCGTAACCTCCCGTACCGAGACCCATCGCGAGCGCGGTCGTGTTGAGCAGCACCTCATCGCCGGGTTCCGGGCGGCCCACCAACGGTGGATACGCCAGCGCCCGGCACTCCCCCTCGGGGACGGTGACGTCCAGCTCCACCGCTCCCGGCCACTCGCGTCGGATCCGTACGACCTCGCCCTTGCGCCATCTGATCACGGGGGCAGGGTAGCGTCGATGAAGGACAGGAGTGAGGCAGATGTCGCGCCGGAAGACAGAACGGTTGCTCAATCTGGTGATCTGCCTGCTCGCCACCCGGCGCCCGCTGTCGGCCGAGCAGATCCGCCAGGCCGTCCCCGGTTACGACCGCGACGGCGATGAGGCGTTCCAGCGCATGTTCGAGCGGGACAAGAACGAGTTGCGGGAGATCGGCATCCCGATCGACGTGGTGCGCGACCCGTGGGAGGACGAGCCGGGCTACCGGATCGAGCGGGAGTCGTACGAGCTGCCGGAGATCACCCTTGAGCCCGACGAGGCGGCGGTGCTGGGCCTGGCCGCCCAGGTGTGGCAGCGCGCCAGCCTGGCCGAGGCCGCCTCGGGGGCGCTGCTGAAGCTGCGCGCGGGCGGCGTGGCCACCGACCAGCCGGTCGGCACCGGCGCGCTGGAGCTGCGCGTCGACACCCGCGACCCGGCCTTCCCCGCCCTGTGGGACGCCGTGCGCGACCGGCGCGTGGTCCGCTTCGACTACCGCGGCGCCGGCAGCGAGAGCGTGCGCAGCCGCACCGTGGAGCCGTGGGGCGTGGTCAGCCGGCGCGGGCGCTGGTACCTGGCCGGGTACGATCGCGACAGGGACGCGCCGCGCGCCTTCCGGCTCAGCCGCATCGCCGGCCAGGTCGCCGCGGTCGGCAAGCCGGGCGCCGTCGAGGTACCCGAGGGCGTCGACCTGCGGGCCATGGTCGGCTTCCCCGACGAGACGACCGACGAGCGGGTCGCCGTGGTCCGCGTGCGCCAGGGGGCGTGCGAGGGGCTGCGGCAGCTCGCCAGGGCCGTGCACCCCGGCACCGGCGGGTGGGACGAGGCCGAGCTGGCCTTCACCGACCCCGAGCGGCTGGCCGGGTGGATGGCCAGCCTCGGCGCCGACGTCGAGGTCGTCGAGCCGCCGGACGCCCGCGAGGCCGTCATCAGGCGTTTGAAGGGGGCGATGGCATGAAGGGGGCAGGGGTATGAAGGGCGCAGGGGCATGAGCGGGTCGGCTGACAGGCTGCCGAGGTTGCTGGCGCTGGTGCCGTACCTGATGTCCCATCCTGGGGCGCAGGTCGGCGAGGTGGCCGGGGTGTTCGGGCTGAGCGAGAAGCAGCTCATCGACGACCTGCAGCTCGTCTGGATGTGCGGGCTGCCGGGCCACACCCCCGGCGACCTCATCGACGTGTCCTGGGACGGCGGCGAGATCCTCATCGACAACGCCGACACCATCGCCAGGCCGCTGCGGCTCGGCATCGACGAGGCCAGCGCGCTGCTGGTGGCGCTGCGCATGCTGGCCGCCACCCCCGAGCTGGCCCTGCCGGTCACCGGGGTGCCGGGCGACGCGCTGCCGCGCGTGACGGCCAAGCTGGAGCGGGCCGCCGGTGAGGGCGCCGCGACCGTCAGCACCCAGGTCGCCGTGGACGTGGAGGCCGCGCCCGACGCGCTGCCCCGGGTGCGCGAGGGCCTGACCAGGGGCAGGCGGCTGTCGCTGCGCTACTACGTGCAGGGCCGCGACGAGGTGACGCCGCGCGAGGTCGACCCGATGCGGGTCGTGGTCGTCGACGGCCGCGCCTACCTGGAGGGCTGGTGCTACCGGGCGGAGGCGATGCGGCTGTTCCGGCTGGACCGGGTGCTCGGCGTGGACGTGCTCGACGTGCCCGCCGACCCGCCCGCCGAGGCCGAGCCGCGTGACGTGACCGCCGGCGTGTTCCGGCCGTCGCCGACCGACGAGCTGGTCGAGCTGGAGCTGAGCGCGGCCGGGCGGTGGGTGGCCGAGTACTACCCGTGCGAGCAGGTCACCGAGCTGGGCGAGGGGCGGCTGCGGGTGGCGCTGCGGGCCCGCGACGAGGACTGGATACTGAAGCTGGCGCTGCGCCTGGGCGACACCGGCCGGGTCGTCTCGCCGCCGGACATGGCCGAGACCGTCCGCCAGGAGGCCGAGCGCGCCCTGGCCCTGTACGCTCACCACTCATGAGCTGGATCTTCCTTTCAGCAGGGCTGGGCGTGGCGGGGCTGGTGGTGCTCGGCATCGCCGGTGCCCGGGTCGTCGCCGCGGCACGTACTCTGAAGAGGGAAATCGCCGCGGCGCATGCCCAGCTTGAGCCAAGGCGGGCCAGATTGGCGGGCCAGGGGGATGAGACCACGCCCCAGGCAGCGTACGATCGTGGCTGAAACAGGCACTCGCTCACAAAAGGACGTTTCATGCCGAACCTCGGAGTTCCTGAACTTCTGATCATCGCACTCGTTCTCGTGCTGCTGTTCGGGGCGAAGAAGCTGCCTGAGATGGCCCGGGGCGTCGGCCGGTCGCTGCGCATCTTCAAGTCCGAGACCGCCAAGCTGCGCGACGACGACGACGCGGACACCACGCACCACGTCCAGGCCCAGACCGTTCAGGCCCAGCCGCAGGCCCCCGCGCAGCCGCAGCCCGCGCCCGTGCAGCCGCAGCAGATCCCGGCCACCCCGGCTCCGGTGCTGTCGGCCGAGGAGCAGGCCCGCCAGCTCGAGGAGCAGGCCGCCAGGCTGCGCGCCAGTGCCGCCACGCAGGCCGACAAGCAGGCCTGATCCCCCCGTCCCTCCTCGTCACCTGGACTGCTAGATGGCGCTGCTGAAACGGTCGAGCAACACGGCTCCCGACCCCGAGGGTCGCATGCCGCTGATGGAGCACCTGCGGGAGCTGCGTAACCGCCTGGTCGTCGCCATGGCCGCGGTGCTCGTCGGCATCGTCGTGGGCTTCATCTTCTTCGACCCGGTGTGGGCGTTCATCAAGGAGCCCTTCTGCGAGACGCCGCAGGCCGGTCAGCTCCGGCCGGGCGAGTGCACGCTCATCTTCGGCGGCATCTTCCAGTCGTTCTTCCTGACGCTGAAGGTCTCGGCGCTGGTCGGCATCGTCGTGTCCTCACCGGTCTGGCTCTACCAGATCTGGGCGTTCGTCACGCCCGCGCTCTACCGCAACGAGAAGCGCTACTCCTTCACCTTCCTGGGGCTGGCGGTCCCGCTGTTCCTGCTCGGCACCGCGCTGGCGTACTTCATCATGGACACCAGTCTGGCGATCCTGCTGGGGTTCGCGCCGAGCGACACCGTCGCGGCCATCCAGATCGACGAGTACGTCAGCTACGTGCTGATCATGCTGGTCATCTTCGGTGTGTCGTTCGAGCTGCCGCTGCTGCTGGTGTTTCTGAACATCATCGGGGTCCTGCCCCACGCCACGGTCAAGAAGCACCGCCGCACCGTCATCTTCGTGATGTTCATCTTCGGGGCGGTCATCACGCCCGGTGGCGACCCGCTGACGATGATGGCGCTGGCCGCGCCGATGGTGCTGCTCTACTTCCTGGCCGAGGGCTTCATGTACCTGCGTGAGAAGCGCCTGCCGAACACCGAGGACTTCTCCCACCTGTCCGACGACGAGGCCTCGCCGCTGATCGAGGACACCGCCTCCACCGACGACGCCACGCCGCTCGACGAGGAGCCGCCCGCACCGGACAAGCGTTAAGAGGCATTCCGGTCGGAGCCGTCAGGCGATACATTCCGGGCGTGTCCTCCTCCCCGCAACTGGCCCTGCTCGTCAACCCCGCCGCCCGCGGCGGGCGTGCGCTGCGCCTGCTCGAACCCGTGGCGCGCCGGCTGCGCGCCGGAGGGGCCGAGCTCACCGTGATCGTCGGCGACGACGCCACCGACGCGCTGGAACGTGCCTGCACCGCCGTGTCCGAGCGCCCCGACGCGCTCGTCGCCTTCGGCGGCGACGGCCTCGTCCACCTGGCCGTGCAGGCGGTCGCCGGCACCGACGTGCCGCTCGGCATCATCCCCGCGGGCACCGGCAACGACTTCGCCGCCGCGCTCGGCCTGCCCCGCCACGACCTCGTGGCCGCCGCCGCGACCGTACTGCGCGCGAAGACCCGGGTCGTGGACGCCGCCCGCATCCGCGCGGGCGCCGGCGAGGAACTGTTCGCCGGGGTGGCGTGCTGCGGGTTCGACTCCCGCGTCAACGAGCGGGCCAACCGCCTCACCTGGCCGCCAGGCACGGCCCGCTATCTGGTGGCCACCGCCAGGGAGCTGCGCTCGTTCCGGCCCGTGCCCTTCCGTCTCACGCTGGACGAGGACGAGGTGATCGAGCGGGAGGCCATGCTGGTGGCGGTGGCCAACACGCGCTCGTACGGGGCGGGGATGCGGGTCTGCCCGGACGCCAGGCCCGACGACGGGCTGCTCGACGTGGTGATGATCGGGGCCCTGTCCAAGGGCGAGTTCCTGCGGGTGTTCCCCGGCGTGTACCGGGGCAGGCACGTGACGCACCCGGCGGTGTCGGTGCGGCGGGTGCGCAGCGTGCGGGTGGAGGCGGAGGACCTGGTGGCCTACGCCGACGGCGAACGGGTGGGGGCCGTGCCGGTGCACTGCGAGGTGCGTCCGGGGGCGCTGCGCGTCATCGTCTGAAATCTACATTGTAAAGGCGCCTGGCCGGGGCCTCCCCGCCCGGCCGGAAGGAACGGGCGGCGGGCCGGAATGGGCGGGACGGACCGGAATGGCGATTTCGGTAGGCTGGCGGGTATGACAACGCCAGCGGAACGCTACGCGGCCTTCCGTCAGAAGCACGGGGACGACGGGGCCGCTCTCAGATCGTTCCGAGGTCTCTACGACTTCGAGCTGGACGACTTCCAGCTTGACGCCTGCCGGGCCCTGGAGGCCGGTGACGGGGTGCTGGTGGCGGCGCCCACGGGCTCGGGCAAGACGGTCGTCGGGGAGTTCGCCGTCCATCTGGCCCTGGAGCAGGGCCGCAAGTGCTTCTACACCACGCCGATCAAGGCATTGTCCAACCAGAAGTACAACGACCTGGTCAAGCGGTACGGCACCGCCAAGGTCGGCCTGCTGACGGGCGACAACAGCGTCAACGGCGAGGCGCCCATCGTGGTCATGACGACCGAGGTGCTGCGCAACATGCTCTACGCCGGCTCGGCGACGCTGGCCGGGCTGGGCTTCGCCGTGATGGACGAGGTGCACTACCTGGCAGACCGGTTCAGGGGCGCGGTGTGGGAGGAGGTCATCATCCACCTGCCCGACTCGGTGCGGCTGGTCGCGCTGTCGGCGACGGTCAGCAACGCCGAGGAGTTCGGCGAGTGGATGGGCGAGGTGCGCGGCGACACGACGGTGATCGTGGACGAGCACCGGCCGGTGCCGCTGTGGCAGCACATGATGGTCGGCAACCGCATCTACGACCTGTTCATGACCGACGACCTGACGCCGCGCATCAACCCGACGCTGATGCGGGTGACGCGGGACGCCGAGCGGCTGACGTCGGGCCGGGGCAGGCGCGGTTACGGCCGGCCGCAACGCTCGCGCCCGCCGGACCGGGTGCAGGTGATCGAGAAGCTCGACTCCGAGGGGCTGCTGCCCGCGATCACGTTCATCTTCTCGCGGGCGGGCTGTGAGGCGGCGGTCAAGCAGTGCCTGTACGCGGGCATCAGGCTGACCAGCGACCGCGAGCGGCACGAGATCAGGCAGCTCGTGGACGAGCGCACCGCGCACCTGCCCGACGAGGACCTGGCGGTGCTGGGCTACCTGGAGTGGCGCGACTGCCTGGAGCGGGGGCTGGCGGCGCACCACGCGGGCATGCTGCCGGCCTTCAAGGAGGTCGTGGAGGAGCTGTTCACGCGCGGGCTGGTCAAGGCGGTGTTCGCGACCGAGACGCTGGCGCTGGGCATCAACATGCCGGCCCGCAGCGTGGTGATCGAGAAGCTCGACAAGTGGAACGGCGAGACGCACGCCGACCTGACGCCGGGGGAGTACACCCAGCTCACCGGCCGGGCCGGGCGGCGCGGCATCGACGTCGAGGGGCACGCGGTGGTGCTGTGGCAGCCGGGCATGGACCCGCTGTCGGTGGCGGGGCTGGCGGGCACCCGTACGTATCCGCTGCGCTCCAGCTTCCAGCCGTCGTACAACATGGCGGTCAATCTGGTCGGCCAGTTCGGCCGGGAACGCGCCAGGACGCTGCTGGAGGAGTCGTTCGCGCAGTTCCAGGCCGATCGCGCGGTCGTCGGGCTGGCCAAGCAGCTGCGCAAGCACGAGGAGGCGCTGGAGGGCTACCAGGAGGCGATGACGTGCCACCTGGGCGACTTCCCCGAGTACGCGGCGCTGCGGCGGCGCCTGTCGGACCGGGAGGCGGAGCTGTCGCGCGAGCGGGGCTCCGCGCGCCGGGCGGCGGCGGTGCGGTCGCTGGAGGCGCTGCAGCCGGGTGACGTGATCCGGGTGCCGGGCGGGCGCAGGGCGGGGCTGGCGATCGTGCTGGACCCGGGACGCAACCCGCGCGGCACCGGGCCGAGCCCGCTGGTGCTGACGATCGGCAAGCAGATCAAGAAGCTCGACCCGGCCGACTTCCCCGTGCCGGTGGAGCCGCTGGAGAAGCTGCGCATCCCGAAGAACTTCAACGGCCGCTCGCCGAAGGAGCGCGCCAACCTGGTCTCCACGCTGCTGGCCAAGATCGGTGACCGCGATCTGGGCAAGCCGGTCAGGGCGCGCGACCACACGGTGGAGGACGACGAGGTCAACGAGCTGCGGCGGCGCATCCGGCAGCACCCGTGCCACGGCTGCGACGAGCGCGAGGACCACGCGCGCTGGGCGGAGCGGTACTACAAGCTGCTGCGGGAGACCGAGGGGCTGCGGCGCAGGGTCGAGGGGCGTTCGCACGTCATCTCGCGCACGTTCGACCGCATCTGCTCGGTGCTGGAGCAGCTCGGCTACCTCGACGGCGAGGCGGTCACCGACGAGGGGCGGCGGCTCGGCCGCCTCTACACGGAGCTGGACCTGCTGACGGCGGAGTCGCTGCGCAAGGGGCTGTGGGAGGAGCTGGACCCGGCGGAGCTGGCGGCGTGCGTGTCGGCGCTGGTGTTCGAGTCGCGGGCGTCCGACGACACCCGCCGCCCGAAGATCCCGGCGGGGCGGGCGCAGGACGCGCTGTCGGCGATGATCCGGCTGTGGGGGGAGCTGGAGGGCATCGAGTCCGACCACGGCCTGTCCACGATCAGGGAGCCGGATCTGGGGTTCGCGTGGGCGGCGTTCCGGTGGACGAAGGGGCACAGCCTCGACGCGGTGCTCATGGAGGGCGTCAACGGCAACGAGCTGGCGGCCGGTGACTTCGTCCGGTGGATCAAGCAGCTCATGGACCTGCTCGGCCAGCTCGGGAACGCGGCGCCGCCCGGCAGCAAGATCAAGCAGACCGCGGTGAAGGCGATGGACGCGATGCGGCGGGGTGTGGTGGCGTACTCGTCGCTGACCTGACCCCCGCCCCCGCAGGAGATGCTCTTGAGAACCGGTTCTCAAGAGCATCTTTTGCTTCACGGTGGCGTGGCCCTTGCCGCTTTACCTGTCGCCGGCGACTTTACGTCTTCGCCGCCATCGCCTTTCCGGCCTGGTTTTGCCAGTCAAGACTGTTTGAAATCAACGAATATCTGCTGATTTATCGCATTTAGGGTGCTAGCGTCCGATTTGTCAGTGTTCAGCCAACGGGGGAGGAATCATGGCGAACACGCAACTGTCTCAGGCCGGATACCGGCAAGGATGGGGCTGCCGTCGCAGGCGCCGCTGCTATCGCAGGTGGAGCTGCTGCCACCGGCGTCGGTGGTGGGGGTGCTAGAGCGCCCTGTCGAGAGCCGGCGGCTCAGCCGCCGGCTCTCATTGAGCGCCTCCGGCCGTGAACTCGCGCCGGCGATTTCCCTTCGCCGCACCTTTCGCGAATTCTGGCCGGACACCCGCGGATTGCGAAAGCTGTTCGCGGCCGGGGTGGTGTTCGCCATTCTGGCCGCGCTCTGCGAGGTCGCCGCGATCCGCCTGTTCGGGCACATCACCGACGAAGTGCTGACGACCCGCGACCTCGGGTCCTTCTGGGGGCCCGCCATCTGGTGGCTCGGCCTCGCCGCACTCGCCGGGGTGACGTCCTTCGCGGGGGCCTACGCCACCGCGCTGGGCGCCGAACGGTTCCTGCTGGCCCTGCGCGACCGCGTCTACGCGCACGTGCAGACGCTCGCCCCCGACTTCGCCGAGAAGCGGCGGCTGGGCGACCTGATGGCCCGCCTGACGGACGACATCGAGGCCATCGAGGAGCTCGTCGGCTCGGGGCTCGTGAAGATCATCACCACGGTGGCCAGCGTCGTCTTCTTCGCGGGGGCGGCCTTCTTCATCCGATGGGACCTCGCGCTGCTGACCATGGCGCTCATCCCGCTGTTCCTGGTGGTCTCCAAGGTCTTCGCGGGCCGCTTCAGGTCCGCGGCGGCGCTGGAGCGGGCCAGCAACGGGGCGATGAACAGCGTCCTGGAGGAGGGGCTGGCCAACCAGCCGCTCGTGCAGGCCTACAACCGGCAGGGCGCCGAGTCCCGGCGGCTGCACGGCGAAGGCCGCGGCTGGCTGCGCGCCAACATGGCGCAGGCCTGGCTGGCCGGGCTCTACAGCCCGGTCGTCCAGCTCATCGAGACCGTCTGCCTGATCGTCATCCTCGGGTTCGGCGCGTGGGAGATCGCCGCCGGCCGGCTGACGCTCGGCGGGCTGCTCGCCTTCGCCGCCTACCTGGCCCTGCTCTACCCGGCCGTGCAGTCGCTGGGCGAGCTGGCCATGACCGTCTCCGAGGCGGCGGCGGGCTCCGACAGGGTCGTCGAGATCCTGCGGGCCAGGCCCGCCGTCACCGACGCCGGCGACGCCGTGCCCGCCGCCCGCGGGCCGGGCCGCGTCGCCTTCGAACGGGTCGGCTTCGCCTACCCGGACCGGGGACGTCCCGTCCTGCGCGACCTGTCGTTCGCCGCCGAGCCCGGCGAGGTCGTCGTCCTGGCCGGGCCCAGCGGGGCCGGCAAGTCCACCGTCGCCAAGCTGCTGCTGCGCTTCTACGACCCGGACGAAGGCCGCATCCTGCTCGACGGCGCCGACCTGCGGAGCCTGACGCGGGAGTCGCTGCGCGACAACGTGACGATCCTGCACCAGGAGACGCTGCTGTTCTCCGGGTCCGTACGCGACAACATCGCCTACGGCCGGCCCGGCGCCTCGCTCGACGAGGTGATCAGGGCGGCGGAGGCGGCCGGGGTGCACGACTTCGTCAAACTGCTGCCCCAGGGGTACGACACGCCGGTCGGGCAGCGGGGGCGCCTGCTGTCCGGAGGGCAGCGGCAGCGGATCGCCATCGCCAGGGCCATCCTGCGGGACACGCCGGTGCTGGTCCTCGACGAGCCCACCGCGGGGCTCGACGACGCCACGGCCGCGCAGGTGATGGGGCCGATGCGGCGGCTCATGGCGGGGCGCACGACGGTGCTCATCACGCATGATCTGCGGCATCTGCCGGACAGGGTGCGGGTGGTGGCGTTGGAGCCGGTGCCCCGGGAGGAGCGGATCCGGCTCAAGCGGGTCGGCATGCCGCCCCGTGGAGGCCCCTCACCCGGGCCCCGACGCTCGCCCGCGCCGGGTCGCTCATCGGTGCCGTCGGCGTCGGTGCCTTCGGCGTCGGCGGCGGCGGCGTCGGGGGCGGCGGCGGACGGGGTGCCGGGCCGGGCGGTCGTGTCGGGGCCGATGCCCGCGCTCGGGTGCTCGTCGGCTTCGGGACGGTCACGCGGCCCCCAGCCCTGGCCCGTGCCTGGATCCTCGCCCGTGCCGGAGCCTTCGCCCGTGCCGGAGCCTTCGCCTGCGCCTGGATCGCCTGCGCCTGGATCGCCTGCGCCAGGATCGCGTGCGCACGGATCCTCGCCTGCGTCCGGGTCGCCTGTGCGCGGATCCTCGCCCTTGCCTGGGCGCTCGCCCAGGTCGGAGCGCTCGCCTGAGCGTCCCGGCGGGGCGGCCGGTCGCGATGGTGCGCCGGCGTCGCCTGGGTAGGCCGGTGCGGCATCGGCCGTGACGTGCGGCGCCCGTCCCACCGCAAGGGGGGCGGGCGCCGTTCGGTTGGGGTGGTATGTCCGGCAAGATCCCCGATAGAATCGGAGAGCTCTCTCCGTTTGTCCCGAAGGCAGGTCGAGGTCATGGGCGACGACCACAGCGCCGCCAGGCCGCTGCGCGCCGACGCCCGCCGCAACCGCGAGCGGGTCCTGCAGATCGCGCAGGAGGCCCTGGCCAGCGACGGCTTGACGATCTCCTTCGACGAGATCGCCCGGCGGGCCGGCTTCGGGGTCGGCACCGTCTACCGGCACTTCCCGACCAGGGAGGCGCTGGTCGAGGCGGTGCTGCTGGGCCGGATCGAGCGGTTCGTGGCCGACGCCCGGGCGCTGGCCACCGCCGAGGACGCGGGCCGGGCGTTCTTCGGCTGGTTCACGACGGTGGTCGAGCAGGCCGCGGCCAACCAGGCGCTGTGCGACATGCTGGAGAGCGGGTCGGGGATGGCGCTGCGGCCGGGCTCCACGCTGGCCGACGACTTCGCCGCCGCGCTGGCCAGACTGCTGGCGCGGGCGCAGCGGGTCGGGGCGGTGCGGGCCGACCTGGCGCCGCAGGACGTCCACGACCTGCTGCGCGGCTGCCTGGCCGCCGAGCGCCGGGCCCGGGCGCGGGGTGGGGCGGTGCGGATGGCGGAGGTCATCTGCGAGGGAATGCGCGCCAAACCGGCCTCACCGCCGCCGACGTTCTGACGGCAGGCGGCAGGCGGCAGGCGGCGGGCGGCAGGCGGCGGGCGGCAGTCGGCAGGCGGCAGTCGGCGGGCGGCAGTCGGCGGGCGGCAGGCGGCAGGGCGGGGGTCAGGTGGCGAGGGTGAAGCGGACCTCGCGGGTGGACGGGTCGGCCTGGGTGAGCCGTACCGTGACCTGCTTCCCCAGCGGCAGCGCACCGTCGCACCGCGCGATCACCGCCGGATCCACGAGCTGCACCTGCCCGCCTCCCCGCCGCTCGTCCACGTCGATCACCACGGCCTCGAACGCCTGCCCGATCCGATCCCGCAGCAGGAACGCCTCCACCAGGTCCACGCACGCCCGCTCCACCGCCCCCGCGCGCCGCCCCGACGCGTTCATCAGGTCGGGCAGGAGGGGGAGCGCGGCGCGGACGGTGGCGGGGACGGGCTCGCCCGCCGCGACGGCCAGGCAGACCTCGGTGGCGTAGCGGTCGGCGAGGCGCCGCAGCGGGGCGGTGACGTGCGCGTAGGGGGCCGCGACGGCGGCGTGTTCGGCGTGCCGGGGCGGGGCGCCGTCGAAGGCGACGTGGCCGGCGCCGCGCAGCAGCACCTTCGACTCGTGCAGGAACGCCGCGTGCCGCCCGGCCTTGGGGTCGAGACCGTGCACCACGGCGCCGTAGCCGGCGCCCTCGGGCCACGGGACGTCGAGGGCCTGCGCGACCCGCCGGACCTTGGCCAGGTCGCCGGGCTGGGGGCGGGGCAGGACGCGGAGCAGGCCGATCTCGGCGTCGAGCATCATGGTGGCGGCGGCCATGCCGGTGAGCAGGGAGATCTGCGCGTTCCAGGCTTCGGCGGGCAGGGGCAGCCGGAACTCCAGCCGGTAGCCGCCGTCGTCGCGCACCACCTCCTGGTCGGGGGTGGGCAGGGTGACGCCGCCGCGCTCGCGTTCCAGCGCCAGTCTCAGCTCGCCGATCTCGGCGAGCAGTTCGAGGACGCCGTCGGCGGTGCCGGTGTCGTGGACGGCCTGCACGTAGTCGTAGTCGTAGCGCTCGCGGCTGCGGACGAGGGCGCGCTGGACGTCGGCGCCCACCGGGCGGCCGTCGGAGTCGAGGTCGACGCGCCACACGACGGCGGGTCGCAGCGCGCCGGGCAGCAGGCTGGCCGCGCCTTCGGACAGCACGGGCGGGTGCAGCGGCACCTTGCCCGCCGGCAGGTAGACGGTCTCGCCGCGGGCGCGGGCCTCGGCGTCGATGACGCCGCCCGGCCGGACGAACGCGCCGACGTCGGCGATGGCGTACCAGACGCGGTAGCCGGCGCGCAGCCGTTCGAGGTGGACGGCCTGGTCGAGGTCCATCGAGCCGATCGGGTCGATGGTCACGAACGGGATGTGCGTCAAATCCTCGGCGTCCAGCCGCGGCACCTTGGCCACCCACGCGGCCTCGTCGAGCACGGCGCGGGTGAAGCCGCCGGGCAGCTTCAGCTCCCGCGTGATCCGTTCGAACCCGTCCTCCAGCTTGAGAGGTATCTGATCGGGAACCTGAATCGTAGGCACGCGTGACAACCTACAGGCGCGCTCAGGTGAGGTGCCGGTCGAGGCCGGTGATCCGGAGCAGGCGGCGCATGTTCGGGGGCACGCCCTCGATGTGCAGGGGGGTGCGCTGGTTGACGGCCTGGTTCTGGACGGAGACGAGGATGCCGAGCCCGGCCGCGTCGATGAAGGACAGCCGGCTCACCTCGATGACGAGCTCCGTGCCGGGCACCCGGGAGTGACCGGCCTCCTGCAGCAGCGCGAGCAGGTGGCCGCGGAGCAGCTCGGTGGTGGCGATGTCGAGCTCGCCGGCCACGCTCACTATGAGCGTCCCGTTGTGTCGGCTGGTGGTCAGGTGTAGTGGATCCATATCCGGCTCCGCGCTCTCTCAGGGCCGGGATCATCCTGTCGGTAGCGCGGACCCGCCCTTGGCACCAGAGGTCATGCATGCGTCACATAGAGCGACTGTGTGCTTCCGAAGTGGAGTGTACATGCCGGTACGTCCGCGTCGAGAGGGCGGCGGCCATTCGGGTAGACAGGAGAATTCCTCAGGAAAACAATTCCTGTTACCGGATAGAAGAAACTTCATCCTTCGCCGCGTAGTGGGCGGCCCGCTTCCCCCGATCCCAATTTGCCGAAATTTAGGTATTTGTCGGAGGCGATCACTACGCTGCTAGCCCTGTTGGGATACGAGGGGAAAGCGAACCAAGATCGTGTTAATCGCAGTCGCAGTACTGGCCGCCGCCGTGGTGGGCGCGGTGGCCTGGTGGCTCCGCCGGAACGAGGCCTCCGGCGGGGACCAGGTGAACGCCGGGAGCGCATTCGAGGCGGAGCCGAAACGGGGGTGGGAGCTGCTGCTGACGTCCGAGGCGCGGGCGGCGTTCACGGAGGGCCTGCGGGCCTGCCACGAGGCGGGCGGGGAGCTGCGGGTGGGCGCCGAGCAGGGGGTGCTCAGCACGTACGAGCCGCCGCGGCTCATCTCCCTGCACCTGCTCGCCGACGCCTTCGCGGCCCGGGGGGACGCGGCGCTGCACGACCCGCAGGGGACGGTCGAGACGCTGCTGGAACGGGTGGCGGGGGCCGAGCGGCCGGGGGTGCTGCACCTGCGGCCCGGCTGGCTGGAGGAGGAGGTGGACGGCATGGACGCCGCCGCCTTCGCCGCCGCGGCGGGCCAGGCCGTGCGCCCGGACGGCTGGACGGCCGAGCCGGTCGTTGGAGCGTTGCAGGTCACCGTGCCGGGCGAGGAGAGCGTTCCCGGGAGTGAGGACAAGGCGCTCACGCACGTCAACGGCACGCCGATCAAGTCGCTCGCCGCCAAGGAGGAGCCCGCTCAGGGCGACGGGGCGCTCCCGGCGGAGGAGGCGAACACGCTGATGCTCGACCTGGCCCGGGTGCTCGACCTCTACCGCGAGGCCCGCGCCCAGCGGCCGGACGCCGACGCGGAGACGCTGCTGCGCGAGGTCGTCCCCCGCCTGGTCGCCGCCGGCGGCCCCGGCGTGACCTGGGCCAGACCGCCCAGGCCGGGGGAGTTGCGCACGGTGCTGGGGAGCTCTCCGGAGCTGCACTGATGGCGGCGAGAGGGGCGCTGCGCGGCGGGCTCGCCGTGGCCGCCATGCTGCTGCTGTTCGGCGCGGGGCTGTGGACGGTCTCCCGGATGACTCCCACCGTCCATCCGGCGGAGGAGTCCGCGTCCGAGCCGGCCGAGGAGTTCACGGTGGGCGAGCTGGTCCTCACCGTCGAGCCGGACCGCGTGCCGCCCGGCACGCGGTCGGTGCGGCTGACCGCCGGCTGCGCGAGCCCCCCGGACGAGACCGTCGCCCAGTCCGGCGCGTTCGCGGGCAGCCCCGCCTTCACGCGTGACCCGTCCGGGACGACCACGCACGCGGACGCCGCCCTGGACCCCGCGCTCGCCCCGGGCAGGTACCAGGTGTTCGCCCGGTGCGGCACCCGGTTCGGCACCGCCGAGCTGGAGATCGCGGCAGGCGACGGCCCGCCGGGGAGCGCCGCGCGGGAACGCGTCGCCACGACGCGCATCACGCTCGCCCCGGCCAGGACGGGCGAGTGGCGCGACCACCCGGCGGGGGAGCACACCACGGTCGAGCCCGACCCCGGCGAGGCCTTCGTCAGGGTCGGGGTCGTCCACGAGGTGCGGGTGCCCGCCGACGACCCCGACGTGGCGGCGTTGCGCGCGGGAGCGGCGGGCTACAACGCGGCCGTGTTCCTGGAGAGCAGGATCGGCACGTTCACGGTGGAGACGGCCCAGTCGATGCTCGAACTGGAGTACGCGGTCCCGGTCGTCAGGACGGAACCCGGCTCGGACGAGGCCGTCATCACCTACACCGGCCTGTACTACGGCATCACCTCCACCGTTGCGGGGACCTACGCCGGCATCGCGTACACACCGCCCTGGCCCGAGGCCGAGCCCCCGCTGAACGTCCACGAGATCGCCGTCTCGGCCACCGGCTGGACGGTGGCCGGGGTGAGCGGCCCGCCGCCGCTGGCGCAGGACGCGCACCTGCTGCGCCTGAACGGCGGCCGACCGGCGCGGATGGCCTTCGTCAGGGACGGCCGCAACGCCTCCGTGGCCTTCTACCTCGGCCAGGACGACATGATGGCGGCGTTCCTGGAGGGCGGCGAGTTCGAGACCTCGTTGAGCACCGAGGACGACCCGCAGCTCGTGACCCTGTGGAACCTCGGTGACCCCGACACCTTCGTGGCGCGGGCCTGGCAGGCGTCGCTGGTGACGGCGATGGCGGCGGCCGCGCTGATCCTCCTGCACGCCCTCGCGCGCGCCCTCGGCGGCGCGTGGTGGCGCCGCCGGCGCAACTGGCCGCTGGCCGCTCTGGGCGTGGGCGGGGGCGCGGTGTACTTGTCCGGCGCCGCGGGGTCGCAGGAGTTCACGGTGTGGACGGTCGTGGCGGGCGTCTCCGGGCTGGCGTTGTTCTCCACCTACCGCGCCGCCAGGGGAACCAGCGACCTGCCGGTGGCGGTGGCGGCGGTGTTCGCCGCGCTGGCCGGGCTCGTCCTGGCGGCCTGGCCGCTGGCGTCCGCCTTCGGGACCTGGCCGGCGGCCGGGGTGCTGGCGGTCGCGGCGGGGGCGGCGGTCGTGACGGCCGCCGTGCCCCGGCTGCGCGGCGGCCTGACGCGGACCGGCCTGACGCTGCTCGGGGCCGGGGCGATGCTCGCCGCCATGGCGGTGGTGGCCGGGTTCGGCCCGCCGCACCTCATGTGGGTGGCGCTGCTGGCGCTGGCCTGGCTGGCCACGGTGTTCGGCTGGTCGAGCGAGGCGAGTCACCGGTGGACGGCGCCGGGCGCGGCGCGGTGGCTGCTGGTGACGTCGGTCGTGTTCGGCGTGCCGTTCTACGCGCTGACCTTCCTGGACGCTCGCAGCACCTGGGCGTCCATGACGTGGGACGAGGTGGGCAGCGTGGCCATGACGGTGGTCTACCTCGGCCTGCCGTTGCTGGCGCTGCTGATGCTGGTCGTGCGGGCGCGCCGCCTCGGCCAGGACCACGAGGGGCTCACCGAGCCGGCGGCCTTCCACACGGCGGTGTTCCTGCTGCTGATCGCGCGGCTGCAGGCCGCCGGGCCCGCCGTCGGCGTCCTGATGCTGCTGGTGTGGGCCGGCGTGTTCGTGCTGCTGCCGGCTCCCCGGGCCGAGCTGCTGCGCCCGGTGGACGCCGGCGAGCACCGGCTGCTCGTCCGGGACATGATCAAACGTCGCTCGGCCCGTACGGCGCTGACGGCGCTGCTGCGGCAGCCGGGGGAGGGCGACGACTTCGAGCAGCGGCGGCAGGCGCTGGAGCGGGCGGGCGACGAGCGCGACGGGACGCTCGACTCCGACCTCGCGCTCAGCACCCTGGCCGGGCGGACCCCGTGGCAGAACGGGCTGGCCTCGTTCTGGGTCGGGCTCGGGCTGTCGCTGCCGTTCTCGGCCCTGCGGATCGTGGAGTCGGTGCGCGGCGGCCAGACCGGCGTGCCGGAGCTGGCCGCGGCGGCGCTGGCGGTGGTGTCGCTGCCCCTGCTGTGCATGGTGTTCGGCTACTTCTACCCGCGGGTGCGCGGCACGCATCCGGTCGCCAAGTGCCTGGCGCTCTTCGCGACGGCGCTGCTCGTCGAGCTGCCCACGTACATGCTGACGCTGCTCGTGGCCTCCATCGACGGCGCGGTGCCGCCCACCTCGGGCGAGCCGCTCGTCGGGGTGCTCGTGGCGGTGGGCAACACCGCCGTGGTCAGCATCGGCCTCGGGCTGTGGTGGGAGTGGCGGCTCATGTGGCTGGCGGGCGAGCCGTGGGGGCGGGTCAGGAACGTGCGTACGCTGCGCGCCCTGGCCGCCCCGCTGGCCGCGGTGTCCATCGCGGTGGCGACGACGGCGGCGACCGCGCTGGTCAACAACGCGATCGCGCCGCTGCCCAGCGGCCCGGCCGCCGAAGCGACCCCGTCACCCACCCGCAGCCCGTGATCAGCCGGTGTTCTCGGCGCGGCCCTCGCGCCAGTAGCCCATGAACGCCACCGAGCGCCGGTCCATGCCGCGCTCGGCCACGAGGTGCCGGCGGAGCGTCTTGATCACCGACGCCTCGCCGGCCAGCCACGCGTACATCGGGCCGTAGTCGACCTCCTCCTCCGGCGGCACCTCCCACAGCTCCTCGGTGTCCACGTCCACGTCCACGAAGTCGGCGGACCCGGCGGGGGCGGCGTTCGACGGGAGCAGGCGGCCGGCGGCGGCGCGGACGGCGGGCACGAGCTGGGCGCCGCGCTCGCCGCCGTTCCTGGCCAGCCAGGTGACCTTGACGGAGGCAGGTGTCTCGACCGGCAGGGCGTCGTCGTCGCAGGGCACCTCCATGAGCACCTCGCCGTTCAGGTGGGCGGGCAGGCGCTCCAGGATGGCGCAGATGGCGGGCACGGCGGTCTCGTCGCCGGCGATGAGCACGCAGCCGGTGCCCGCGGGCGGGTGGAACTCCAGCCCGCCGTGGCGGCCCTCGAAGCGGGAGTGCGGGCCGTAGAGCGCGGCGATGTCGCCCGGCCGCACGCCTTCGGCCCAGCGGGCGACGGGGCCGCCGTCGGGGTGCATGACGACGTCCACGTCTACCTCGCCGGCCTCGGGACGGACCGTCCTGGCGGTGTAGGTGCGCATCGGGCTGCGCTTGGCGGCGTCCAGCTCACGCCAGCGCAGGTACCAGTCCTGGCCGGTGGGCAGGTGGGCCAGGCCGTGCTCGGGGACCGGGAGGAGGAGCTTGAGCCGCTGGTCGAAGCCGTTGTCGGCGAAGTGGTGCAGGTCGTCCCCTGTGAAGGTCACCCGCAGGAACGACGGGCTCAGCCGTTCGAGCCGGTCCACCCGTACGTGGAACATGTGAAAGGGCTCGGTCATCCCCGGAATCTCCGATCTGGATTAGGTGAGCCTAACCTAAACGATCGCGCGGCTTAAAGCCACTCGCGCAGGTCGAGGGCGGGGTGATGAAAGTTTCAGGGACGATTGACAGCGGGAAAGCGCTTACCTAGCGTGTGGGTCGCTCGCTGGGGGGACGTCAGGCCAACAGCAAGGAGCGTGGATCGTGCGACAGACCATCAACGGCAGCGCGGCTGCCCTCATCGCGATCGTCCTGGCCCTGACCGGCGCCACGGTGGCCGCAGTCGCGAGCGCCTCCACGGCCGCCGCCGCGCCCGCGCCGGGTGCGTACACCGTGGTGAACAACGGCAGCGGCCTGTGCCTCACCGTGCCGGGATCCAGCACGTCCGACGGCGTGCAGCTCACGCAGACCGCCTGCGGCGGCGCCGCGCAGACCTGGGCGCTGGCGGCGAGCGGCGGCGGCTACACGCTCAAGGCCGCGCACAGCGGCAAGTGCGCGGGCGTCAGGGACGCCAGCACCTCCGCGGGCAAGGCCGTGCAGCAGGAAAGTTGCAGCGGCGCCGCCTCCCAGACGTGGACGCTGCCCGAGTCGGGCGCCACCGTCAGGGTCGTCAACGCCAACGGCGGCAAGTGCCTCAACATCAAGGACAACGCGACCGCGTCCGGCGCCCTGGTGCAGCAGAACTCGTGCGACTCCGTCGCCACCAAGCAGTGGCGGCTCGTCCCGGCCGGCAGCGTCCCGACCGACCCGCCGACCGACCCGACCGACCCGCCCACGACGCCGCCACCCGGCAACCCCACAGGGCTGGTCGGCTGGGCCACCCAGGGCGGCGGCACCACCGGCGGCGGCAACGCCTCCCCGACCACCGTCACCAGCGCCTCGGCCCTGACCAGCGCCCTGTCGTCCGGCAGCGCCGCGGTGATCAGGGTGTCCGGCACGATCTCCTGCTCCGGCATGCTCCGCGTGGCCTCCAACAAGACCGTGCTGGGCAACTCGGGCGCGGTGATCTCCGGCTGCGGGTTCAACGTCTCCGAGGCCTCGAACGTGATCGTCCGCAACCTCACCTTCCGCGGCTGGAACGACGACGCGATCAACGTGCAGTACTCGACCCGCGTGTTCATCGACCACAACACCTTCTCCGACGGCTACGACGGCGCCGTGGACGTCAAGCGGGCCAGCGACTACGTCACCGTCTCGTGGAACCGGGTCACCAGCCACGACAAGGTCATGCTGCTCGGCCACGACGACGGCAACGGCGCCGAGGACCGCGGGCACCTGCGCGTCACGTACCACCACAACTGGTTCGACGGCACCAACCAGCGCCACCCGCGCGTGCGGTTCGGCAACCCGGTGCACGTCTACAACAACTACTACGGCAACGTCGGCGGCTACGGCGTCGCCTCCACCGAGGGCGCGGGCGTGCTCGTCGAGGGCAACTACTTCGAGAACACCGACGACCCGTTCCACCTCGGCGAGGGTGACTCCGGGCCGGGCACGCTGGTCGCCAGGAACAACCACTTCGTCGGCTCCGGCAGCGGGCAGAGCGGCGGCAGCGTCGCCTCCATCCCCTACTCCTACTCCCTCGACGGCGCCTCCAGCGTCAAGTCGATCGTGACGGCGGGCGCGGGCGCCGGGCGCATCTCCGTCTGAGTCTCCTCCGGGTCCATCCCCCCGGCCCCTCCGGCGCCCGCCCGCCGGAGGGGCCTCGTCGTGCGCCCGCCGGAGCGGGCGAGGTAGCGTCGTAGCGCTGAACAGGTATCCCCCTCCCTGCGATAGGAGCCCGACTTGTCTCCTGTGATCCTTTCCGCCGCGGGCGTCGCGCTGGTGCTCGACGACTCCGGCCCAGGCCTGCCGCGCGTCCGGCACTTCGGCGCGGGCCTCGGGCCCGTCGCCGCGGCCGGCCTGCTGCCCGCGCTGCCCGGCCCCGCGCCGCGCCTGCTGCCCGCCCAGGGCGACGGCTGGTACGGCCGGCCCGGCCTGTCGGGAGGCAGGGACGGCGAGCACTGGCCGGTGCGGTGGACGGTTGACGGGATCGACGTGACGGCCGAGCCCGGCTCCGGCGGCTCGGTGACCGTGACGGCCTCCGACGCCAGAGCCGGGCTGCGGCTGACGAGCGAGCTGGTCATGGACGGCGGCGGCCTGGTGCGGATGCGGCACACGGTCACCAACGCCGCGGCTTCGCCGTACCGGGTGGCCGGGCTGGTGTGCGTGCTGCCGGTGCCCGCGCGGGCCGGTGAGCTGCTCGACTTCACCGGCCGGTGGGCGCTGGAGAAGGTGCCGCAGCGTGGCGCGTTCGGTCAGGGCGTGTGGTCGCGGGAGAACCGGCGCGGACGCACCGGGCACGACGCGACCGGGCTGCTGGTGGCGGGCACCGAGGGGTTCGGGTTCCGCCGCGGCGAGGTGTGGGCGGTGCACGCCGGCTGGAGCGGCGACCACGTGCACTACGCCGAGCGGCTGGCCGAGGGCGTGGCGCTGCTCGGCGCGGGCGAGCTGCTCGAACCCGGCGAGGTCGTGCTCGCCGAGGGCGAGCGGTACAGCACGCCGTGGGTGTACTTCACCTGGTCCGGCGGCGGGCTCGACGACGCGAGCGCCCGGCTGCACGGCCACCTGCGGGCCCGGCCGCTGCCGGTGCGCCCCGTCACGCTGAACAACTGGGAGGCCACCTACTTCGACCACGGCCTCGACCGGCTGCTGGAGCTGGCCGACCTGGCCGCCGCCGCCGGGATCGAGCGGTTCGTGCTCGACGACGGCTGGTTCCGCCACCGCCGCCACGACCGGGCCGGCCTCGGCGACTGGTACGTGGACGAGGGCGTCTGGCCGGACGGCCTGCACCCGCTGGCCGACCGGGTGCGCAAGCTCGGCATGCAGTTCGGCCTGTGGTTCGAGCCGGAGATGGTCAACCCCGACTCCGACCTGGCCCGCGAGCACCCCGACTGGATGCTCGGGCACGCCGAGCGCCTGCCGCCGCCGCAGCGTCACCAGCAGGTGCTCGACCTGGCCAGGCCCGAGGCGTACGCGTACCTGCTGGAGCGGCTCGACACGCTCGTCGGCGAGTACGCGCTCGACTACATCAAGTGGGACCACAACCGCGACATCGCCGAGCCGGTGCACGACGGCGTGCCGGGCGTGCACGCGCAGACGCTGGCCACGTACCGGCTGCTGGACGAGCTGCGCGCCCGCCACCCCGGGCTGGAGATCGAGTCGTGCTCGTCGGGCGGCGCGCGGGTCGACTACGGCGTGCTGGCCCGCACCGACCGGGTGTGGACCTCCGACAGCAACGACGCGCTCGACCGGCAGCACATCCAGCGCTGGACGGGCCTGCTGGTGCCGCCGGAGCGGATGGGCTGCCACGTCGGCGCGCCGCGCGACCACGTCACCGGCCGGTCGGTGCCGCTCGCCTTCCGCGCCGCCACCGCCCTGTTCGGGCACATGGGCGTGGAGTGGGACCTGACCGCCGCGAGCCAGGAGGAGCGCGACGAGCTGGCCACCTGGATCGCGCTGCACAAGCGGCTGCGGCCGGTGCTGCACGCCGGGCGGGTGGTGCGCGCCGACCTGTCCGACCCGGCGGAGCTGCTGCACGGGGTGGTGCTGCCGGAGCGGGCCGTGTTCGCGTACGCGCAGGTCAGCTCCAGGCTGGCGATCGAGCCCGGCCCGCTGCGGCTGCCGGGGCTCGACCCCGGCGCCGAGTACGAGGTGCGCGTCGCCGGGCCCGTTCCCGAGGGGGTGCTGATGCCGCAGTGGGCCAGCGCGTCGGATCAGGGGCCCGTCCGGCTCACGGGCGCGGTGCTGGGCGAGCTGGGGCTGCCCGCCCCGGCGTTGCGGCCCGCGTCCGCGCTGGTCATCGAGCTGGAACGGGTCTAGTTCGACGGCGCCGAGCCGCGCAGCAGGCGGGCGCCCAGCTCCGTCAGGACGTGGTAGACGCGGTTGCCGTCGCGGCTGGCGGTGAGCAGCCCGGCGTTCTGCAGCGTCCTGGCGTGCTCGCTGGCGGAGGCCGGCGAGATGCCGGTGCGGCGGGCCAGGCCGGTGGTGGTGGCCGGGGTGTCGGCCACCGCCGCCAGCACGCTCGCCCGGGTGGCGCCCAGCAGCCTGCGGAGCGAGCGTGACGGCTGCGCCGGGTCGCCGGTGAGCCAGGCCGGGTCGTGCCTGACCGGGTAGACGAGCACCTGCGGGCCCGCGGGGTCCTGCAGCGTGGTGGGGGCCCGCCAGCAGAAGAACGACGGGATCAGCACCAGGCCGCGGCCGTCCAGCCGGACGTCCCGGTCGGCGGGGTGCAGCGGCAGGGACAGCACCGGAGGCTGCCAGATCGCGAACGGCCGCAGCGCCCCGAGCGCCGCCTCCGCTCCGCCGCCGAGGAACTCGTGCGCCAGCCTGGCCCGCTCCGCCCGCACCGCCGTGTCGATCGAGCTCCAGTACGGGGCGACGGTGCGGCGGTGGTAGCCCGTCATCGCCGCGCCGAGCAGCCGCAGCGCGGGCAGCCGGCCGCGGCTCAGGTCGGCCAGATCGGGTGACGGGCGGCCCTCCAGCCGCTCGACGTCGCCGCGCAGCCGCCGGCGTGGCGTGGCGAGCACCGTCTCGACGGCTGCGCCGAAGTCGCCGGGCGCCCCTGACGGGGTGAGGAAGTCCGCGGAGTAGCCCCAGGGCGGGGCGAGCGAGAAGAGCGGCCGCATGCCGGGGGCCAGCGCCTGCCGGGCCCGCCGCCGCCAGCCGCCGAATATCGCGGCGCCCTCGCGTTTTCCCAGCAGGTGAACGCTGAGCAGGACCTCCCACAATGGATCGGGCGCGGCGGCCACCCGGACCCGCGCCAGGTCTTCCCCCGAGAAATGCATGCGTAAAGTCATCGGCGCGTAGCCCCCCGCGACAATCGTGCCCCCTGCGCCTGCCTCCCTGTTTCGGCGCACTCCGAAACACGATGCCTCGAATGCGCTTCCCGGTCCAGCCTGTAGGTGCGTCCCGCCGGGCCGGAATCACCGAATCCGGGCGGCGAAATCGAGGGAAGGAAACGACAGATGCATGAGACGCACGACAACATCGGGCACCGCACGATGGCGCGCGCCCTGGCCTTGCTCGCCGCGCTGGTCATGGCTTTGACCTGCGTGATCGCGGGAACGGGCGCGGCCCAGGCGGATGCCCGGGAGACGTTCCCGCCCGCCCCGGAGGGCGCGCAGGCGCGAAACGCGGCCGCGGTGTCCCCGGGAATCTCGCCGGCCGCCCGGAGAACGTACCACGCCAATCCCGGAGACCCGTGGAACTGCCCGCTCGGAAACCTGTGCACGGCCGTCTGGGACAACACGACCGGTAATTGGAAAGCCTTCGACCTCTACACCTGCCACCGCTACGCGCTGTCCCACTGGGAGGGCTACGGCGAATACACGAACAACCAGACCGGCAACGTGACGTCGTTCTTCTACGGCCAATTCCTCGAGGAGAAGGCGCGCTTCACACCCGACTATCCCATCGTGCACGGCGTGGACTGGTCGCCGATCTGGCACATCCGCAACTGCTAGCCCAGATCCAGCTCCGACCCGCCGAACCGGTCGCGCAGGAACCGGCCCTGGTCGCGCAGCGCCTGCTCGTCGCCCCGGTGGATCGCCTCGGCGACCTTGCCGAGCTGGGCGTCGAGCAGGGCGAGCTGCTCCAGCAGCTCCTCGTGCGCGCTGCGCTCCCGCCCCGCCCGCCGGGTCAGGGCGTAGCGGCGGGGCAGGTTCGCGTACGCCTCCAGGCTGGCCGGCAGGTACCGGCGGATCGTCTGGGAGACCACGTGGAGCTGGTCGGGGGAGGCGGCGAGCTGCTCGGCCCTGGCCAGCACCCCGCCGATCACCTCGGCCAGCCCCCGCACGGCGGCCCGCACGTCGTCGGGGAAGCGCCGGTCGACGCGGCGCAGCAGCCCGTCCAGGTCCTCGCGCAGGGCCCGCGTCTCCACCTCGGCGTGCGAGATCGTCAGCCGGACCCGGTCGGGCGGGGCCAGCAGCGCGCCCGCCCCGTACAGGGCGGCCACGACGACCGGCCAGTACGCGCCCGCCAGCCCCGCGAAGTGGGCCACCAGAGCGAGCAGCGCCAGGCAGGAGCCGACGATGTTCCTGGTCGAGCCCAGGTACCGCAGCACCCGCTCACTGATAGCCACGGATCTCCTTGAACGCGCTGGTCAGCGACGTCTCGCGGGCGTCGAACACGGCGCCGCCGGTCAGCTCCGCCACCTGGCGCATCTCCTCCACGTCGCTGTCGCCGAACAGCACCACGAACGCCGGCACCCGCCGCCTGTCCTCCGGCAGCGACCGGTAGTGGCTCTCGAAATCGGCGTAGCCGGAGCCGTCGGTGTTCTCGCCGTCGGTCATGAGCACGATCGAGCCGTAGTAGCCCTCCTCGACCGGGCGGTCGTAGGCGGCCCTGAGGCTGTCGTAGATCGCGGTGCCGCCGTGGGCGGCCAGGCCCTCGGCGAAACGCCTGATCCCGGCGAGCACGGCCTCCGGGTTCCGCTCGGGGACGGTGAACGGCACCGGCTGCCGTGGCGAGCCGCTGAACGGGATCATCGTCACGGTCTCGCGGTTGCTGAACCGGGTGAACGCGCCGGAGGCGGAGCCGTCCGCGCCGGTCAGCGCCACCAGCGCCTGCCGCAGCGCGTCGATCCTGGCGCCCTTCATCGAGCCGGACGTGTCCAGCACGAACGTGGCCTGCGCCGGGACGCGCACCTGGTTGAGGTAGGTGGCGATCAGCTCGTCGGCGGTGCTGCGCCGGTTGGGGAAGGGCAGCTCGATGAGCTGCGCGGCGCCGAACCGGGGATCCTGCGGGACCCCGCTCACGATCGGCCGGCGGTGCGTGCCCGTCATGATCTCCTTCTGCACGGCCGGGGTGCGCAGCCACGCGGCGAGCTTGCCGTACAGGACCTTCTTCTCCTCGGAGGCGGCGGCCAGCAGCGTGAGCGGGTAGTCGGCGCTGACCACGCCGTCGGCCGGGTAGACGAGCGTGAGCGGCTCGCGGGCGCCCAGCAGCACCGACTCGTAGTTGACCATGCCGTCCACGCCCGGGTCGCGGGCGTAGGCGTCGGCCAGCCAGCCCGACGAGCCGGCCGTCAGCCGCTGCGCGGAGAAGAAGTCCTTCAGCCTGGGCGTCACCGACGCGACCTGCTCGGCGGTGAGCGCCCCGTCGGCGTCCGACAGCGCGGCGGCCACGCCGACCAGGGCGGAGAAGCCGGAGTTGGAGGAGGCGGGGTTGGTCATGCCGAAGCTGAACCGGCCGTCCCTGGCCGCCGCGGCGATGTCGGCCCAGGTGACCTGCCTGCCGTTCCAGCCGAGCTCGGCGGCCTTGGCGGGCTTCAGGCCGAGCACCACCGGCGAGACCATGATCTTGGTCTGGGTGGAGAGCCTGGCCTGGGCGCCGTCGATCAGGGACAGGTAGCGGTTGGAGGAGAACCAGGTGGCGTCCAGCCTGCCGTCGGCGCGGCCGCTCGCCACCTGGTCGGCGCCGTCCAGGGTGCCGGTGTAGGTGAGCGACACCTTGACGCCGGCCTCGGCCGCGGCGCGGTCGAGGAGGGGCTCCAGGTCCTTGATCTCGCTGCCGGCCAGGACGCGCAGCACGTCGGGGCCGTCGGTGGGCCGCGCGGGGTCGCCTCCTGCGCAGGCGGACGTCGTGAGCAGCAGGGCGACAGGAACGAGGGCCGCCGCGAGCCGCCGCCTGACGCTCGTGCCGGGCGGCCGTCTCATGCGGAGGCCTCCTTGGCGCGGTCCAGGTACGTCCTGGCGTGCTCCAGCTCCGACGACAGGCTGTCCACCGTGACCGCCATGTTGTCCACGGCCTTGGCCCGGAAGGAGTCGATCAGGTCCATCGTGGCGTAGACGTTGTCGAACGCCTGGCGCAGCGTGTCCAGGTCCACGGTCGTGGCGGCGGCCTGGTTCTGGACGGCGCCCGCCTGCGTGCGCAGCATCTCGCTGGTGGCCAGGATGAGGTCGCCGGTCGTCGCGTTCAGCGCGGTGATCTGGTCGAGCACCAGCTTCTGGTTCGCCAGCGCCTGCGCGACCGTCACCGCCGTGCGCAGCGCGGCGACCGTGGTCGTGGTGGCGCGGTCCACGCCCTTGCTCAGCTCCAGGTTGTTCCTGCGGACGAGGTCGAGTGCCAGGTAGCCCTGGGCGGAGACGGCGAGCTGGGTGAGCAGGTCCTGGTGTTTCTGGCGGACGGCGAACAGCGCGTCCGAGCGCAGCGCCGTGGCCTGCGCCTCGTCGGCCGCCGCCACGATGCGCTCCTCCAGGGCCGCGTCCATCGCCTGGGCCATGACCGCGTACTCCTGCAGCCGCGTCATCGCCTCCCACAGGCTCGCCTTCTCGCCCTCGATGGCGGCGTTGTCGCGCAGCAGCTCGTCCTGGCCGGACCTGAGCGCGCGGATGACGTCGTCGAGGTGCTTCTGCGCGGAGTGGAACCTGGCGAAGTAGTCGCGCAGCCGGTCGCCGAACGGGATGAGGCCCAGCAGCCTGCGCGGCCCGCTCGCCGCCTGCTTCGGGTCCAGGTCCACGACGGTACGGCGCAGCGCCACCAGGCCGCTCGCCACCCTGGCCTGGGCGTCGGCGCCCTCGCCCCGGGCCGCGTCGAGGGCCGCGACCGGCCGCTTCAGCATGCGGTTGGCCACCTGCGAGGCGGACCTGATCTCGGTGTCGCCCATCGAGGAGATGTCGTGCACCTTGCGGGAGAACTCCGGCGAGCGCGGGTCGATCCCGCCCAGCTCGCCGGCGAACTCGCGCGCCTTGGCGGTCAGCTCGGCGGCGCGCTCGCCGGTCATCGGGAGCATGGTGGCCGCCGTCTCGGCCGGCACCGGGGTGACCGGAGCGGGCGGCGTGAGCACCAGATCGGACACGTGCGGGATCTCCTTGTCAGGGACGTGCGGCGTCGATGGTGGTGATGAGCTCGTCCAGCCGCTCGTACGTGGGCGGCTCGACGACGTCCACCAGGTCGGCGGCGGCCGGCGCCCCGGTCTTGGCGACGAGGCCGGCGAACGCCTGCGGATCGGTGGTGCGGAAGCCGTATTGCGCGGCCAGGGACTGCAGCTCAGGGTCCTTGGTGAGCAGCTCGCCGACCCGGCCGCCGTCGCCCGACAGGGGGACGAGGGTGTGCTTGCTGAGCACGGTCGGCGACGGGTAGACCAGGCGCATGCCGGGCTTGATCGCGCCGTCCCCGGCGAAGACGTGCGCCAGGTACTGCGCCTCGTAGACGACCAGCATCGGCGTCTTGCCCGCGCCGAGCGCCAGGTAGTCGTCGAACGAGGCCTCGCTGGTGGACTCGGAGAAGCCCTGGTCGAGGACGGCCGGGGCGAGCGTGGGCGCGATCTGGGCGACCTGGGCGGCGGAGGTGATGACGTCCTCGCCGTTGGCCACGTAGCCGATGACCGACAGGTACATGGCGGCGGAGTTGGAGGTCCGGATGTCGGTCGTCGTCAGCAACACCCGCTTGCGCGCCTTATAGGTCGAATTATCCGGAATTTCATCCCAGCGGGTGCCCTTAGCCACTAGGTCCAGATATTTCTTGATATTGAGGGTTTGTGGGCCTTTGTCGGAATTGCTCAGCACGCCGGCCTTCACCAGCAGCTCCGCGATCGGCTCGAACGTGGCCACCGCCATCGGCGAGTAGAACGGCGAGTACGTGACGGTGGCCTTGCGGTCGCGCTTGATCCGCTCGGCGGCCGGCACGCTGGAGGGGAAGGCGAAGGCGTACCGGCTCAGGTCCACGTCCGTGACGATCTGCCGGGAACCGGCGGTGTCCACCTCCACGCGCAGCCCATGCTTGGCGAAGGCCGCCTGGACACGCGGATCGTCGAAGAACGGCTTCTTCTCCGACCCGATGACCCCCCGCACCACGGCCACCCCGGGCCCGTCGTCCCCCTGATCGCCGGTGACGATCGCGACCACCGCCACCCCGGCCAGAACCGCCGCCAGAATGACGCCGATCCACCGCTTCATTGAACCCCGTTTCGTGAAATGACCCCCATGGCTGGAATTATGGGATGGCGGTGACGGGGGTCGCGCGGGGGTGAAGGCGAACGTACGGCAGAATTCATTCGCCGTTCACGGTCGTCGCCCGCGCAGCAGCCTTCCGCGTCCGGTGCGAATGGCTTTTGACCTGCGCACTAACGATGCGCTAACGATGCCGTCCGCACCCTGATGCCGCGTTTCGCGAAAGGGCGCGAAACGTTCGGACATCGAAGGAGCAGAAAGCATGCACTTACGCAAGCCGATCGCCATCCTCGTCCTCGCGGCAGGCCTCGTCGTGCCCGGGACCGTGTTCGCCGGCCCGGCCGCCGCCGACGTCGACAGTTGTGAAGTGGAGATCGTCGAGATCGTCGCCTACGACGTCAGCGAGAAGGACGGGAAGGACGAGCTGCGCGTCAAGATCGGGGGGAACCTGTTCCCCAACAACGGCTACGTCAACGCCAGGAACGGCGACACCCTGAGCCCCGGCAGCTTCGGCGACCCGGTGGCGCTGCTCGAGGTGGACGACGGCGACCTGGCCGTCAGCCTGCGCGAGGTCACCCCGCCCTACGTCAACGACGGCTACAACCTCGGCTCCGCCTACGCCTCCGCCACCCAGTGCTCCGGGCTCGATCCGGGCTACTTCGTGGAGGACGAGGACATCGTCCAGGGGAACGTGAACGGCAACTCCGGCAAGCACTACGAGTACGCGATCACGCTCCGGCTGATCGGCCGCTCCGGCTGACCGGATCGGCCCCTGCTTGAGGCCCCGTCGCGCGCGCGGCGGGGCTTTCCCTGCTCAGGGGATGACGTCGGCCACGATCGTGGCGGTGCCCTTGCGGCACGAGGTCAGCCTGCCGGTGCGCATGGCCTCGGCGGCGGTGCTGCTCGCGCACTCCCAGCCCGCGACGGTGGCGATCCCGGCCGTGCCCTGCTTGGCGGTCCGCGGCCGGTAGTAGGCGCGCAGGACACGCTGCGCCTCGGCGCAGTCGGCGCGGCCCCGCTGCACGGCGACGGCCGCCAGGGAACCGTCGGCCGCCTCGACCTCGCCGCACACTGTCCCGGGACCGGCCAGGGTGGGGGTTGGGTCGGGCGTCGGCGTGGTGGTGGATGCGGGCGGCGTCGTCGCTTGCGGGGGGAGCGGCTCGGGGCCGCAGGCGGTCAGGCAGAGCACGAGCGGGACGACGACGGCGACGCTGATACGCACGGGGAACGGACTCCACTCCTGGACTTCACGACCGGGGCAGTCTCCCACGGCAGGAGTCCAGCAGGAGCTGACCTAAGATGCCGATCATGCGCATCACCGGCCTTATCTGCGGTGTCGTGTTATCCCTGGCACTCCTGGGCAACACGGCTCACGCCACGACATATCCCATCCGCGATCGCGTCCTGACCGCGAACAAGCTCTACAGTGCAGGCGAGCTCCAGGCGAGCCGGTGCACCGAGCGCAAGGTCAAGCCGAACGACGTCGCTCTGGCCAAGAGCTACCTGACGAAGGTGTTCAACTGCCTCAACACCTCGTGGGGCGCCTACTTCAAGCGGGCCGGCCTGCCGTTCAGCCCGGCCGCGATCGGCTTCATCACCAAGAAGAAGCGCTTCTGCGGCGAGGCGTGGGGCGGCGCCGCGGGCAAGTACTGCCCCGCCGAGCGGCGTTTCGTGATCCTGCTGGACAAGGACCTCCTCGCCGACCCCTCCGACCTGTTCCTGTTCGGCCTGGCCGCCCACGAGTACGGGCACCACCTCCAGAACATCACCGGCATCGACCGCGCCTACGAGGAGCACCCGTACAGCGGCAAGAACGAGCTGAACGAGCAGTCGCGGCGCGGGGAACTGCAGGCCGAGTGCCTGGCGGGCGTCTTCATCGGCAGCGTGTGGGACAGCCTGGACCGCACGGAGGAGGACTGGGAGTACATGCTCGACGTGCAGCGGGAGAGCGGCGACGAGCACACCAAGGTCCGCGATCACGGCAAGGGGCGCAACATCGCCGCCTGGCTGAACCGGGGCTTCGAGGCCGTCTCTCCCGCGGCGTGCAACACCTGGGCGGCCTCCTCCGCCAAGGTCTCCTGACCGGCGCGGGACAACCGCCGGTAAAACGGCGGCAGATTCCGGCCGGGTGGTGAAGGCGGTTTAATGCCGCCGCAATCACCGGAGCCGTGATCATGTAACACGGTCCACGCAGACTGGACGTCATGAGCGATGCACCGAAAGTGACTGACGCGCGTACCGGAGGCGGCCGTTCGTGGGGGCGGGAGCTGGTCGAGCTCGCCGCGCTGTTCCTCGCGGTCGGCCTGGCGCACCTGCTCGCGACCCTGCTCGGACACCAGGAGCCCGGGCCCGTCGTCCTGGTGGGGCTGGGGGTGGCGTTGATCGTCGGCGCCGCCATCCACAAGCGACTCGGCCACCGGCCCGGCCCTTCCGCACGCGATTCCGGCCCTTCCGCACGCGGTTCCGGCCCGTTCGGACGTGGTTCCGGGCCGTCCGCGCGGAAGCCCGGCCCGTTCGGGCGCGGTTCCGGGCCGGTGGGTAGTTCGGGTCTCGGTTCGGGGACGGCGGGAGGGCGGCGTGACACGGCGGCGCTGCCCGTCGAGGACGGCGCCGGCGGGGCGATGGCGTTGTGGCGGATCCGGATGCGGGTGGTGGAACGGCCCGGGAGGCTCGCCACCGTCGCCGGGGCGTTCGGACGGCTGCGGTGCAACATCCTGGCGCTGCACATCGCGCCGACCGGCAGCAGCGCCATCACGCCCGCCGGGTGCGACGCGCTCGACGAGTTCGTCATCGAGGCGCCGCGCGACCTCGAACTCGGCGTGCTGGCCGGGGCGCTGGGGGAGGCCGGCGGGCAAGACGTGGTGATCGTGCCCGCCCGGGTGAAGGACCTCACCGACCCCGGCGTCCAGGCGCTGGTGCTGGCGCAGCGCGTCAGCGACGACCCGGACCGGCTGCCCGAGGCGATGGCCGAGCTGCTGCGGGTCTCGGACGTCGAGTGGCGGCGGCCCGGCGACACCGTGGACGAGGGGGCCGAGCTCAACACGACCATGGTGATCTCGGTGAACCCCGATCGGGCGTTGCTCGTGCGGCGGCCCGAGCTGCCCTTCACCCCGACGGAGGCGGCCCGGGCGGCGGCCCTGACGTCCGCCGCCACGCACGCCCGGTACAGCACCGGCTGACCCGGCCGCCCCGCGCCCGGCCTGCCGCCCCGTGCCTGCCGCCCCGTGCCTGCCGCCCCGTGCCGGGCCTGCCGCGCAGGCGGTGCCTCGTGCGCGGCGCGGGCCGGTCAGGTCAGCGGTAGCCCTTGGCCAGCACGGCCTCGGTGTCCCGGGTGATCCGTTCCGCGATCTCCGGCGCGAGCGCGAGCCGGGGCGGCCGGCAAGCACCCCCCTTGCGCCCGGCCAGATCCATCGACAGCTTGATCGACTGCACGAACTCGGTCTTGGAGTCCCACCGCAGCAGCGGATGCAGATCCCGGTAGACGGGCAGCGCCTTGGCCACATCCCCCGCCACCGCCAGGTGGTACAGCTCCACGGTGGCCCGGGGGATCATGTTCGGGTACCCGGCGATCCACCCGACGGCCCCGGCGATGCCCAGCTCCAGCAGCACGTCGTCCGACCCGACCAGCAGGTCCAGCCCCGGCGCGAGCTCGGCGATCTCGTACGCCCTGCGCACGTCCCCGGTGAACTCCTTCACCCCCACGATCAGCCCCTCCTGGTGCAGCTCGGCCAGCAGGGACGGGGTCAGGTCGACCTTGGTGTCGATCGGGTTGTTGTAGGCGACGACCGGCAGCCCCGCCTTGGCCACCTCGC
Source organism: Nonomuraea monospora (assembly GCF_039531895.1). Lineage (NCBI taxonomy): Bacteria > Bacillati > Actinomycetota > Actinomycetes > Streptosporangiales > Streptosporangiaceae > Nonomuraea > Nonomuraea monospora. Next base: position 115,587 of record NZ_BAAAQX010000007.1, on the reverse strand, counting down.
GGTAGTGCGCGACGATGGCGCGGCGGTCGGCGCGGTAGGCGTTCGGCGGGAGGAGGAGCACGGACGACGCGCCCGCCTCGGCGGCCTGCTCGGCCCAGCGCCGCGACTCGGCGGACCCGTAGGCGGCCACGCCCGGCATGACGTGGAAGCCGTCGGGTGCGGCCTCGACGGCGGTGCGCACGACGCGGGCGCGTTCCTCGCCGGTCAGGGTCTGGTACTCGCCGAGCGAGCCGTTGGGGCACACGCCGTCGCAGCCGCCGTCGGCGAGGAAGCGCACGTGCTCGGCGTAGGCGTCGTAGTCGACGGTGAGGTCGTCGTGGAAGGGCAGCGCGGTGGCGACGTGGACGCCGTGCCACACGGGGGCGGTCATATGTTCTTCTCCTTGATCCAGTTCTCCAGCCCGCTCGCGTCGAGGGGCAGCGCGGCGGACAGGTTCTCGGCGCCGTCCGCCGTCACGAGCAGGTCGTCCTCGATGCGCACGCCGATGCCGCGCAGTTCGGGCGGCACCGTGCGGTCGTGCGCGTGGAAGTACAGTCCGGGCTCGACGGTCAGCACCATGCCGGGCGTCATGTCGGCGCCGTGGTAGGCCTCGGGGCGGGAGCGGGCGCAGTCGTGCACGTCGAGGCCGAGGTGGTGGCCGATGCCGCAGATCAGGTAGCGGCGGTGGTGCTGGCCGGTGTCCGACAGGGCCTCGTCCACCGAGACGGGCAGCAGCCCCCAGTCGTGCAGGCCGCCGGCGATGACCTCCATGGCGGCGTGGTGGAACGCGGTGAACGGCCTGCCGGGCGTCACCTGGGCGATCCCGGCGCGGTGTGCCCGTTCGACCAGGTCGTGCACCTGCCGCTGGGCGGGGGTGAACGTGCCGGAGACGGGGAAGGTGCGGGTGACGTCGGCGGTGTAGTGGGAGCGGGTCTCCACGCCCATGTCGAGCAGCAGCACCTCGCCCTCGCGGACGGGCCCGTCGCAGCGCACCCAGTGCAGGGTGGGGGCGTGCGGGCCGCCGCCGACGATGGAGGCGTAGCCGGGGCCGTTGCCGTGGGTCCTGGCGTACCGGTCGAAGGTGCCCTGCAGCCAGCGTTCGCCGCCGCCCGCGACGGCGGCGGGGATCTCGGCCAGCACGGCGGCGAAGCCCTCGACCGTGCGGTCCACGGCCTCGCGGAGCTGCCCGACCTCCCACTCGTCCTTGATCATGCGCAGCTCGGCGAGCACCTGGCCCGCGTGGTCAGGGGAGTCGCCGGGGTCGGTGAAGTCGGCCAGCGGCAGCACCTCGGCGCCGAGCGCGGCCGACCATTCGGCGAGCGACGGCGAAGGGCCGACCCACAGCTCGCCGTAGGCGGCGTCGGCGAAGAAGCCGGTCTCGCCTGGCCGGGCGGGCGGCGGCAGGTACAGGGTGGCCGCGCCGTCGCGGACGACCGCGACCGCGTGCTCCACCGCGCACCCGGTCAGCCAGTAGAAGTCGCTGTCCACCCGGAAGTCGTAGGCGGTGTCGTTGCTGCGGGTCGGCGCGTGTCCGGCCTTGACCACGACGGTCCGTCCGGGCAGCGCCTCGGCGAGCCTGGCCCGGTGGGCGGCGGCGGCCTCGGCCGCCCCGGGGACCAGGTCGGGCGTGCGGGCGGGGGAGTCCCAGCCCTGGGCGATGTACTGGGTGAACGCGGGGATGTCGATCAGTTTGGGCAGCTTGCCGTCACCCATCGGTCAGTCCTCCTCCGAGGTCGCGGACGAGCGCGGTCAGGCGGGCGAAGACGCGTTCCTCGCCGATGCCGTCGTGCTCGTACTCGTTGGTGACCCAGGCCTGCGTGTTGCCGACCCGGGAGGCGGTGTCGAGTTGCAGGCCGGAGTCGACGTACATGTCGTCGTAGTAGACGGCGGCGGCCACGGGCACGTCGTTGGCGGCCAGCCGGTCCAGGTCGTACAGCGGCGGCCAGTCGTCCCGCTCGGCGAGCAGGCCGACGGCGCCGCGGAAGGGGCGCAGCGCCCGGATCTCCTCGAACATCCAGGGGTAGATCATCTCGCCCGTGAACAGCAGCGGCCTGGCGTCCTCGGCGAAGGCGGGGTGGCGGGCGCGCTCGCGCTGCGCCGCCCACGCGGTCGCGCCTGCGCCGTGCCCGTAGATGCTCTCCTGCAGCGCGGCGAACAGCGGGTTGTCGGCGTAGGAGGAACGCGCCAGCACCTGGTGCAGGAACGTCTCGGGCAGGCCGTCGGATTCGTCCAGCAGCCAGTGCATGCGCTCGTAGCCGGGCTTCATGCCGAAGTCGATGCCCAGCGACTGCAGCCGCCGCACGGTCAGCGTGTCGCCGTCCGGCAGGCGCACGTCGCCCTCGGCGAGCCGGTCGGCCAGCCGCGCCGTCGTCTCGGCGTGGTGCGGGTAGCGGCGGTAGAACTCGGCGTTCTTGGCCGCGACCCGCGGGTACGTGCGCCGGTAGACCTCGGCGGCGTCCGGGTCGAGCGACGGCAGGCCGCCCGCCACGTAGCAGGCGCTGAGGCCCTCGGGCGCGTTCGACAGGTACGTCAGCGTCAGGAAGCCGCCGTAGCTCTGCCCGAGCGTGGACCAGCGCCGCCCGCCGAAGACGGTCCTGCGCAGGTGCTCGGCGTCGGCCACGATCGAGTCGGCGCGGAAACGCGCCAGGTACTCGGCGCCCTCCGGCGCGCCGAGCGCGCCCATCACCCGGCCGTCGACACGCGAGCTGCGGCCCGTCCCGCGCTGGTCGAGCAGGATCACCCGGTACGTCTCCAGCGCCCGCCCCAGCCAGCCGGACGTGCCGACCGGGCGGGGCCCCTTGCCGCCGGGCCCGCCCTGGAGGTAGAGCAGGCACGGCAGGTCCTCGCCGTCGCGGGCCGGGTCCACCAGCTCGCGGGCGAACACCGTGATCGTCCCGCGCGCGGGGTCGCACCAGTCGAGCGGCACCCGCTCGGCGTGGTCGCGCACCCGCATCCCGGGGATCGTGTACGTCGCGGTGATCAAGACCTCTCCCTCCTGCGGCGGTCCCACTCCGGGTCGATCCGGGGGATGGCCGCCAGCAGCGTGCGCGTGTACTCGTCCTGCGGGTCGCCGAACACCTGCGCCGCGGGCCCGAGCTCGACGATCCGGCCCTTGCTCATGACCGCGACCCGGTGCGCGATCTGCCGCACCACGGCCAGGTCGTGGGCGATGAACACGTAACTGAAGCCGCTCTCCTTCTGCAGCCGCCGCAGCAGCTCGATGACCTGCGCCTGCACCGACACGTCCAGCGCGGAGACGGCCTCGTCGCAGATCACCAGCCTGGGGTTGACGGCCAGCGCGCGGGCGATGCCGATGCGCTGGGCCTGCCCGCCGGAGAACTGCGCGGGGTAGCGCAGCGAGTGGTCGGGGTTGAGCCCGACCCGCTCCATCAGCTCCTTGGCGTGCTCGCGGCGGCTGCCCTTGGGCGCGATGCCCTGGTAGACGAGCGGCGCCATGAGGATGCGCTCCACGGTGTGGCGGGGGTTGAGCGAGGAGAACGGGTCCTGGAAGACGACCTGCACGTTCGAGCGGAAGCGGGACAGCGCCGCGCCCGTGGCGTGCGTGACGTCCTCGCCCTCGAACTCCAGGGTGCCCCCGGTCGGGTCCATCAGCTTGGCGATCATACGGGCGGTGGTGGACTTGCCGCTGCCGGACTCGCCGACGACGGCCAGCGTCTCGCCCAGCCGCACCTCGAAGCTGACCTGGTCCACGGCGGTGAACTCGCTCCTGGCGCCCAGCGGCCCGCGCGAGACGAACCGTTTGGTGAGGCTCTCGGCGCGCAGCAACGTCATAGGACCACCTCATCGTCGATGCGCGGGATGCTCTCCAGCAGCATCCGGGTGTAGTCGTGCCCGGGCTCGGCGAAGATCTGCTCGGCGGTGCCGTACTCGAGCTGCTCGCCGCGCCGCATCACCAGCACGCGGGTCGCGATCGAGCTGATCACGGCCAGGTCGTGGGTGATGAACACCATCCCGGTGCCGCTCTCCCGCTGGAGGCTGGCCAGCAGGCGCAGGATCTGCGCCTGCACGGTCACGTCCAGGGCGGTGGTCGGCTCGTCGGCGATCAGCAGCGCCGGCTGGCACACCAGCGCCATCGCGATCATGACGCGCTGCCGCTGCCCGCCGGAGAACTGGTGCGGGTAGTAGCCGGCGCGCCGCTCCGGCTCGGGCAGGCCGACGTGCCCGAGCGCCTCGACGGCGATCGCGCGCGCGGCCTTGCGGGAGCCGCCGCGGTGCGCGCGGTACATCTCCTCGATCTGCAGGCCCACCGTGTAGTACGGGTTCAGCGACGACAGCGGGTCCTGGAAGATCATCGACATCTGCTCGCCCCGCAGCTTGCGCAGCTCCCTGTCGGGACGGCCGAGCAGCTCCGTGCCGTTCAGCCGGACGCTGCCCCTGGTCTGTGCGCCCTTGGGCAGCAGGCCCATGACCGCCAGGCTGGTCATCGACTTGCCGGAGCCCGACTCGCCGACGATGCCGACCGTCTCGTCCCTGCCGACCGTGAACGACACGCCCTTGACCACGTCCACCGGGCCGCGCGAGGTCGGGAAGGTGACGGTGAGGTCCTCCACGACAAGCAACTCGCTCATGGCGTCGTTATCCTCACTCTCGGGTCCAGCCTCGTGTAGACGAGGTCCACCACCACGTTGCCGATCACCACGAAGAACGCCGCCAGCAGCGTGACCGCCATGATGACCGGCTGGTCGTTCTTGGCGATCGAGTCGGCGGCCATCTTGCCGACCCCGTTCAGCCCGAACACGGTCTCGGTGATCAGCGCGCCGCCGAGCAGCGCGGCGAAGTCCATGCCGAAGATCGTCGCGATCGGCGTCAGCGCCGGGCGCAGCGCGTGCCTGCGCATGGTCAGCGCCGGGCTGAGGCCCTTGGACCTGGCCGTGCGCATGAAGTTCTCCGCCAGGGTGTCGATCACGTTGGCGCGGGTGAGCCGGGCGTACAGGCAGGCGTAGCCGGTGGCCAGCACGATCCACGGCATCAGGTACGACTGGAACCACACCACCGGGTCGTCGGAGAACGCCACGGCCTGCGGGAACGGCAACACCTGGAGCTGCACGACGAGCACGTACTGCAGGGCCAGCGCCAGCACGTAGTTGGGGATGCTGGAGCCGCCCAGCGCCAGGCCCATCGCGGTGCGGTCCCACCAGGTGCCCTCCTTGACCGCGCTGAGCAGCCCGGCGAGGATCCCGACGAGCAGCCACAGCACGGCCGCGCCGATCGCGACCGTCGCGCTGACCGGCAGGCGTTCCACGACCATGTCCATCACGGACTGGTTGGTCTGGAAGCTGTAGCCCAGGCACGGCGCCGCGCAGTGCACGAGGTTGGCGCCCTGGCCGTAGTCGCGCCCGGCGAAGATGCCGCCGAGGAAGCCGAAGAACTGCGCGAGGAACGGCTGGTTGAGGCCCAGCACGTCGCGGATCTGGTCGATGCGCTCCGGCGTGCACGTCTTCCCGCAGATCATCACCGCCGGGTCCGGCTGGAGGGTGAAGAACAGGACGAACGTGAACAGGCACACCAGGAACAGGATGACCACGACGCCGGCCAGGCGTCCGGCCACGTACCGCGCCATCATGAGGCCTCCCCGGCGTCCACGGCGGCCCTGATCCTGTCGCCCAGCACCGTCAGCGACAGCACCGTGAGGAACAGGAACGCGCCGGGGATGACGAAGTACATCGGGTCCACGGCGTACCAGCCGACCGAACTGGCGATCATCTGACCCCACGACGGGGTGGGCGGCGTGACGCCGACGCCCAGGAACGACAGCCCCGCCTCCGTCCCGACGTAGCCGGGCACGGCCAGGGTCGTCATCACGATCAGGGAACTGCGCAGGTTCGGCAGGATCTCCTTGAACACGAGCTGCCGCGTGGAGGCGCCGGAGGCCCGCGCGGCCTCCACGAACTCCCGGTTGACCAGCGTGAGCGTCTGCCCGCGCACCACCCGCGCCAGGTACGGCCAGCCGAACACGCTGATCACCAGGACCAGCAGCACCGGCCGGTTGCCCTGCGGCAGCGCGGACAGGATCGCGATCATGAAGATCAGCGCGGGGAAGGCCATCAGGAAGTCCATCACCCGGCAGATCACCTGGTCGACCCAGCCCTGGTAGAACCCGGCGAGCATGCCCAGCACCACGCCGAGCAGCGTGGTGAGGGCGGTGGCCGAGGCCGCGATGATCAGTGAGACGCGGGCGCCGTAGGCGACGCGCGCCAGGATGTCGCGGCCGTTCTGCGGCTCGACGCCCAGCAGGTGCTCGGAGCTGATGCCGCCGAGCGACCCGTGGGGCACCCCGCCCAGGTCGGTGTTGACCGCGGCCGTGTCGAAGTCGTTGGGGCCGTGCCCGGTGATCGCGCTGATCAGCGGCGCGCCGATGGCCATCAGCACGATCAGCGCGAGGTAGGCGCCGCTGATCACGGCGCCCCGGTCACGCAGCAGCACGCGGGTGACGCGCCGGCCCGAGGTGGCGGGCACGGCGCCCGCCACCTGCTCTGGATGCGCTGCGACGGTCATCTACTTCGTCGGCTTCGCCAGTCCGACGGAGACCAGGTCGACACCGCCGGAGTAGGAGTTGGACTGGTAGGCGCCCGCGATGTTCGCGCCGTTGACCAGGATCAGCTTCTCGTAGGCCAGCGGCACCACCGGGGCCAGCTCCATGATCTGCTTGTCCAGCTCGCCGTAGGCGGCGTTGGCCTGCTCGACGTCGGTCATCGCGGCGATCTCGTCGATCTTGGCGTTGACGGCCTTGTCGTTGAGCTGGGCCAGGTTGGAGTTGCCCTTGCTGGTGATGTTGCGGCCGTCGAACAGCGGCGGCAGGAACGTCGCGCCGGAGGCCCAGTCGGGGCACCAGCCGGTCACGGCCATGTCGTTCTGCTTCGCCGGGGTGCCGATGACCTCGTAGTACGTCGAGGTGTCGATGTTGTTGATCTTGACGTCGATGCCGACCTGCTTGAGCGCCTCCTGGACGGCGACCGAGACCGCCGCCATCTTCGGCTGCGCCCGCGTGTCCAGCGTCAGCGAGAAGCCGCCCGACAGGCTGGCGTCGGCCAGCAGCTTCTTGGCCTGCTCGACATTGTGCGGGTACGGGTCGTAGTCCACCCGTCCGGCGACCGTCGGCGGCTGGATCGAGGTGCCCTTCTGCGCCAGCAGCGACCCGCCCATCGCCGCCACGATGGTGTCCTTGTCGATCGCGTAGTTGATCGCCTGGCGCACCCGTACGTCACTCAGGTACTTCTTGGTGGTGTTCAGGCCCATGTAGGTGGTGCAGCCGTTCAGCCCGGACAACGTGCGCGCCTTGATCTGCGGCGTCTGCACGCGGGCCACGGTCGCCGCCTGGATGCTCGGCCCGAGCGCGTCGGCGTCGGTGCCCTGCCCGGCCAGCATGCGCTCGTCGATCGTGGCCGGGTCCAGGCCGAACGTCCACTCGAACGCGTCCGGCTTGGCCGTGCGCACGGTGTCGGTCTCCTGCTTCCACTGCGGGTTGCGCTCCAGCTTCAGCGACACGCTGCGCTGGTAGCCGGCCACCTTGTACGGCCCGCTCGCGATCGGCTTGCTGTCGAACGCGGCCCCCGCCCCGGTGCCCTTGGGGAACGGCGTGAAGTTCGACAGCGCCAGCGCGCTCGGGAAGTCGGCGTACGGCTTCTTCAGGTGGATGACGACCGTCTTGTCGTCCGGCGTCTCGATCGTGTCCAGATCACCCGACAGGTACGGGCCCTTGTAGTCCTTGGGCGCGTCGAGCAGCAGCTTGCCGTACGGCGAGCCGATGCCCGCCTCCGGGTCGAAGGCGCGCGAGAAGCCGAACTTGACCGCCTCGCTGGTGATCGGCGTGCCGTCCTCGAAGAAGAGGTTGTCCTTCAGCGTGAACGTCCAGGTCTTGGCGTCGTCGGACGGCGTGCCCGTGTCGGTCGCCAGGTCAGCGACGATCTTCGTGCCCTCCGCGCCAGGCCCTGCGCCGAACGTCGTCAGCCCCCGGTAGATGAGCCGGTAGAAATTGTTCACCCCGCCGTCGAAGCCGCGTACCGGGTCCAGGTGGGAGAAGTCCGCCTGCGCCAGGATGTGCACCGTGCCGCCGGTCGCGGGGGCCGCCGACGAGCCGGTGCCGCCTGCGGCCTGGGGCGCGGCCGCGCCGCCCCCGCCGCCACCGCCGCACGCCGTGAGCGCCAGCACGGCGGTCATCGTGACGCTCGCTAGCGCCGCCGATCTCCTCATTTCGCCTTCTTTCCATTGGTTGCGTCGGGGGTCCTGACCCAGACCCGCATGGCTTCGGGGCCGCGGTTGCCCCAGAGGAAGTAGGGGACGAAGGCCGCCGTGACCGTCGTCTCCAGGGGGGCCTCCTCCAGGGGAAGCTCGGGATAGAGCTCGGAGGAGGGTGGGGGAGCTGCGGCGGCGGTGAGGGTCAGCACCACGGCGTCGTCCCGCCGCTCGATGTTCGCGTTAACAATCTCGGGCACGCCGATCACCAGGTCGTCCACGGCGGCGTCCGGGCTGTCCTGCTGCTCCACGCAGTAGACCAGCGGGCCGCGGGCCAGGCTGGCCGCGCCCCTGGTGGCGTCCAGGTAGGGGTGCGAGCCGTGTGCGCGTACGGGCATCGGCAGCGTGAGGCGTACCTCGTCGCCGGCCTGCCAGCGGCGCTCGACGGTCAGCCAGCCGTCGTGCGGCTCGGCCGCGCGTGATCCGCCGCCGTCCGTCACCGCCGCGTCCGCTTCGTGCGGTCGGCCGTTGACCGTGACCGTCGCGCCTCGCGCCCAGCCTGGAACGCGCAATACCAGCCCGTACGGCCCGTCGGGCGCGCGCTCGACCGTCAGCCGCACGTCGCCGTCCCACGGGTAGGCGGTCTCCACCGCCAGGTCCAGCTCCGTGCCTTCGATCCGGCCTTCGGCATAGGAGGCCACCAGCAGCGCCCCGTCCCGCTCGGCCGCCACATAGTCGCCGAGCTGCGCCATCCACCGCACGATGTTCGGCGGGCAGCACGGGCAGGTGAACCAGGCGCGGCGCAACGGCTCGCCGCCGGCTTCCGCGCCGCTGCGCTGCTCGTGGTCGGGACGGCGCTGCAGCGGGTTGTCGTAGAAGAACGCCTTGCCGTCCGCCGACAGGCCCACCGCGTACGCGTTGTAGAGCACCCGCTCGAACACGTCGAGGTAACCGGCGCCGCCCGTGGCCAGGAACATCCGCCAGCCCCACTGCATGACGGCGATGGCCGCGCAGGTCTCGGTGTAGGCGCGTTCGGACGGCAGCTCGTACCGGTCGCCGATCGCCTCGTCGGAGTGGCGGCTGCCGAGCCCGCCCGTGACGTACAGCTTCGTGGCGACCATGTCGTCCCACAGCCGCTCCAGCGCCTCGAACAGCGACCGGTCGCCCGTCTCCAGGTAGACGTCGGCCGCGCCGGCCGCCAGGTACGCCATCCGCACCGCGTGCCCCGTCACCGACGGCAGCTCGCGGAAGGGCAGGTGGTCCTGGAAGTAGTCGCCGGGGAAGATGCTGTGCTTGAGCTGCCCCTTGCCGCGCCGGTCCACGAACGCGGCGGCCAGGTCGAGGTAGGCGCGCAGCCCCGTCTCCCTGTACAGCTCGACCAGCGCCATCTCCACCTCGGGATGTCCGCACACCCCGTCGTCCGCGAACCGCTCCACGACCAGGTCCGCGAACCGCTCGGCCACCCGCAGCAGCCGCTCGTCCCCCATCCGGCGGGCCGCGGCGACCGCGGCCTGGATGAGGTGGCCCAGGTTGTACAGCTCGTGCCCCCAGGCCAGGTCCTCCCACGGCTTCTTCGTGGCGGCCGGGTCCTGGAAGAAGGAGTTGAGGTAGCCGTCCCCGGCCTGGACCCGTTCGAGGAGGCCGACGACCTCGTCGAAGAACTCCCGTACGGGCTCCCCCGCGCGGCCGTCGCCCAGCTCGTAGGCCAGCCCCTCCAGGGTCTTGTACAGGTCGGTGTCCAGGAACGGGTAGCGGCCCCGGTACGGCGCCGGGTCCTGCTCCAGGAGGCGGCTCAGGTTGGCGACGTTGCCCGCCGCGCGGAGCTGCTCGATGGTGTGCGGGATCGTGGCCGTGCCGTTCCGGCGCTGCCAGTGGTGCAGCAGACCGCCGGTGATGCGTACCCCCGCAAGCGGCCGAACGGCTCCGGCGGACGTACGCACGGCGCCGGACAGCGGCTTGACCTGCTTAGACGTCATGAACCTTCCCAGTAATGTGTGGCATTGCACTGAACCATAGGTGTCCGGGAGGTGTGTTGCCAAGGGTTGCGGGGGTGACGAAAAGAGAAAGTAACCCGTCCGGAATCTGGGACGAGGAGGCGCGGACGACTACAGTGGCGCGGTGCGACGCGTATCCGTGGTGGGGAACTCAGGCTCAGGAAAGTCCACCCTGGCCGCGGCTCTCGCGGCCCGGCTCGGGGTGCCGTGCCTTGAGCTCGACTCGGTCTTCCACCTGCAGAACTGGACGCCGAAGCCGCAGGACGACTTCCGGGCCGAGGTGGACAAGTTCACGCTCGGCGACGCATGGGTGGTGGACGGCAACTACTCCGCCGCACGGGACCTGGTGTGGGCGCGCGCCGACACCGTCGTCTGGTTCGACCTGCCCCGCGTCACGGTCATGCGGCGGCTGCTGCGGAGGACGTTGTGGCGGATGGCCACCGGGGCCGAGCTGTGGAACGGGAACAAGGAGTCGTTCCGGTTCCTGTTCTCGAAGGATGAGTCGATCATTTGGTGGGCTTGGAGCAGGCATGCCGACTACCGGGAGCGGTACCGGCGTGCTGCCGCTGATCCGGGCAACGCGCACCTGACGTTCGTTCGGATCGGCTCGCGGGCCGACTCCGAGCGGCTGCTGAGCGCGCTGTGAGCCGCCGGAGCCCTGCCGGTCAGCCGGTGCCAGCTCGATGCGGTAGTCCCGCTGCTGCAAGCTGTGCGCGGCAGCCCCCGGACAGGGAGCCCAGGCGTCGGTACTGCTGTCCGATCCCTGGCCGGATTCCTGGCTGGCCGGGCGCGAGGACTCGATGCGGCGACTCGACCGGACATGCTGCTGGCACTTCGCGTGTTCACCACCGTCTGGGAGGCCGGCGGCTGGGGTGGTCACTCTTCGTGGGTGCCTGGCAGAAGGGCCGTCGCCATGTCTGGCCCCTCGGAACGTGCTGTGAGCCGGTCGGCCAACGCGGCTACGGCGGATGCAAGGTCAGCGGGTCTCTGGCCGAGATCCAGAACGTGCGCGTGCACGCTGATGTCCGAGTTCTTGATCCGGTACGGCTGCGCCGACGGCGTCCCGGAGGCATAGACGAGATGCCCCTCGGTGAGGCCGAGAGCGGTGCAGTAGGAGATCAGCTGAAACAGGTGCTCCGTTGGCGGAGCACCGTCCAGAGTCCGATACTTCGCGTCCACGACAACGAAGGGCCGCCCGTCGCGACAGATGAGGATGTCGGGCTGAAAGAGCACCCGCAGCTGCTGGTCGAGCTGGTGCCCCTGCTGGGCGACACAACGAAAGTTGTGCGGCGAAAGCCCAGCGGCAAGTTGTCTGGTGAGGAATCGTTCGAAGATCTTGGCCATGTTCATGACGAACCCGTCGATCTTTATCGCCCGCGAGCCCTCCTGTTGTAGTGAGGCCCCGGACAGGATCAGTTCAGCCAACTTCAGCGCGGGTGCATAGCGCTCGTTGAGCTGGGTCGGCCGCCAGGGCGGCAGCGGTGCCCCGGGCCGGACGGGAACCACTCCGACGAGTCGCCCGCTCAGGTGGCGCAGCAGCGTGATCGTGGTTTCCGCGATGTCGGGCAGGGTCTGGGCGAGTTCGATGGCGCCGAGCAGTATCTGGTTCTCGGGAATGTCGGCGAGGTAGTCGTCATAGGCGACTTCGATCGCGGTGGGCAGCCCCATCCGGCGGCTCAGCTGGGCGCTGGTCCGGATCCGGCCCCGCACGACGGTGAGAGCGTCCTCGCGGTGGACATAGCCGTGCAGAACCCCGCCGCGGAGCACACGCTCTGCCGCGCGGGCGAACACGGTGGCCAGCGCGGGCACGAGCAGGTCGTCGGTGGCGGCGGTGATCTGGCGGTGTTGCCAGATGTCGTCGTTATCACCGAGCAGGCCGAGGAGCCGCCGGACGGGCAGTTTCGGCTGGATGCGTAGTTCGATGGCGCCGTCGTTGTGGCCAAGCCGTACGGTCCCGACGCGCTGGCGGCCCGCGAGCCGCCACCGTCCGCCCGCGGTCGGGGTCATGGTGACCAGCAGGGGGACGGTGGCCAGCGTGGCGACCTGCGCCGGACTCAGGGGCAGGGGCGGGCCGGTGGTGGCCTCGGCGAGGTGGAGCCGCAGGGTCATGGCAGAGTGTGGCCGAGCGCGTCGAGCAGGACCGGCAGGCCGAACTCGGCCTCGATGTCATGAAGTTTGCCGTAGAGCTGGTCTTCCAGCAGGGGCAGGATCTCGGCCGTCCAGATGAGTTCCAGCCCGCGCCGGGTGGCCACGTTGGGCGTCATCAGGTAGGAAGGGCCGACTGCGCGATCGGGGTCACTCAGACGGCGGTTGACCTCTTCCAGCAGGAGCGCGGGCAGAACGGAGAGTCTCTCGCGCTCCAGCCAGCGGCGTAGCAACCCATCGACAGGGAGCCGGTCCGGGGCCAGGGCGCGGAAGACGAACCGGCGGCGCATGGCCGCGTCGATCAACGCCACCGAGCGGTCGACGGTGTTCATCGTACCGATGACGAACACGTTCTTGGGCAGCTTGAACGGCTCGTCCGGCGAGTACTGCAGGGTGATCTCATGGTTGCGGTACTCCAGCAAGAAGTACAACTCGCCGAACACCTTGGCCAGATTGGCGCGGTTGATCTCATCGATGACCAGGACATATGGCCGATCCGGCTCCTTCTCGGCCGCCTCCACCGCGTTCTTGAACGGGCCGGGCACCAGGTCGAAGCCGATCATGCCGTTCTCGCCGAGCCGGGGGCGGAAGCCTTCGATGAAGTCCTCGTACCCGTAGGAGGGGTGGAACTGCACCAGCCTGGTGCGATCGGGACCGGCCAGCGCCTCACCGAGCTTGGTGGCCAGGTAAGTCTTGCCGGTGCCGGGCGGGCCGTACAGGATCATCTGCCGTTTGGCGGCCAGCAGGTCGGCGGTCTCCTGCAGCCAGCCGAGCGGCATGAGCAGATCGTCGGCGAACGCCTGGGTGAGTGCCGGGACGATCAGGTCGCGGGTCTCGTCCTGGGCCAGCACCTCGTCGGTGAGCTGTTCCTCCAGCCCGGCGTTGGTGGCCAGCGCCGCGATCACACTGGTCAGCTCGCCGATCGTCATCGCGGTCTTGAGCTTGGCCTGGGCTTCCTCGGGGAGGGACTGGCGGCTTACAGGACTGGGATTCCACTCGACCGAGCGGCGGCGAGCCAGGCCACGGCCGGCGGAGTCGTCGTGATACGCGTCGCCGGTGATGGTGCCGACATAGACGGCATCGCCGTCGACGGTCGCGATGAGATCTCCGGGCTGGAAGCCGCTGAGGAAACGCCATAGCTGCCCGGCCGCGACGTCCTTCCTGCCTTGTTTGGCGTCGGGAAGCCCGGCAGCGACAGCGTCTTTGACCTGCTGCCGGGACGCGCCGGCCGGTAGCTGTTCGATGTCCGAGAAGCTGACTGAGCAGAAGCCACCGGCTAGCCACTGGGGGATCGCGTTGACGCCGTCGACGTTGGCCCCGCGCACCAGCCAGCCCTTCTGCGACCGTGGCGGGGGAGGCGGCTCCCAGCGGGACCGCCAGGGCTCGTCATAGAAGCTGAACCGTCCACCGTGTTCAGCTTCCAGTTGCTGGCGGATGGCGTGGATGTCACGATCGAGATCCCCTGTGGGCTCGACCAGCCGGTCGGCGAAGGCATCGCGGATGAGCCGCTTGTTGCGCTCGACGGAGACCGGGGCGAACACGTCGGGAAACAGTAAGAACAGCAGCACGTGGAACTGGGCGCGGGCCCGCGACTTGCCGTCGTAGTCGGTGAGCACCGATTCGGCCAGGTCCCGGAAGCGCCACGGATCCCGCAGAGCCGATTCCCGTTCGGCGAGCGGTAGCTTCACCATCAGCTGTGTGAGGCGGATGAGGAACGCGAACTGGGCCCAGCGGTAGTTGAGGAACGCTTGGCCGCCCTTCATATAACCCGGTGAGGCCGCCCCGGCCAACTCCTCGGGCACCTGCACCTCGAAAGACACCCACGACAACACGCTGCCCAGGATCTCGAATTTGCGATTCACGCCGATCGTGGCCGGGCTCAACGGCATGACGTTGAGATAGAGCAGTTCGGCGGCGAGCACGATCGCCTCGTCGCTACCCTCGGCGATCTGTCGTTTGAGCTTGACCAGGAACTCGTCCGAGGACTCGTCGAAGTTCTCCACGAACCGGCGGAACAACTCGTCCGCGGCATCCGCTGTCCAGGCGCGCAGGCCGGGAGCGAACGATGACCCCCCGGTCAGAACACCACTTTCGACTACTCGGCGTGCCGCTCGGCATACGATGACGCCTTGTTCCCCATCCACCATGAGCCCTTTCCGCGTGAAGTCTCCAACACTTCCTCAGGAATCCAGCATGCCGTTACTTCCGATCCAGGGACGATTGGCAGACTGTTCGAGACGTCCTCCGCGTGGGGTGTCCCATCAGTCGCCACGAAGCGCGCTCAAAGCGCGCTGGCAGACGGCGTGCCACGTCTCGCCGCCCTTATCCCGTGTTAAGACACTGGCGACCACTGATTCCTCGCAGGTTCGGCCGTGCCAGGAACATCGGCCTTGGGCCGCGCGCCGTCCATGGTGCAGCGCTGATTCGTACGGTCTTTCCTCAATCAGTTCGGTTGACATGTGACGCGCGACGGACCCTTCTTCCGCTGCGATCCGTGAATCGGTAAGGATCGCGTAGACGTACGACGGACCGATGATGTCCTTGCTGAGCTGTCCGGGCCCCGAAAGCGGTCTGCGCTCCCACGCGCGGACGAAATTGGACCGATGAATACCAATCTTCGTCCGGTCAGGGTAGACCTCATTGTCGCGTAACCGATATGTGAAGGTGCCGCCGCGCCGTAGCCGGAACGCCTCGCCCGCGTACCGCTCGATACGGCCCCAGACGGGATCGAAGGCATGGGCAGTCGAGGTGGTTTTCGCGACCGCAGTACCTTCGGGCTGTCTCGGCAGCGGCCGAGAAGAGAGGGGACTCGCCAGGTTGGGGATTCGGCTCGTGTCCTCGGCCGGGCGAGCGGTGACGGTGGCCGCGACCTTCCAGAGGAGCGGGACACGAGGGCTCCGCCCGGTGAGCGTCAAGATGGTCAGGAGAAGGTGCAAGGCAGGCGGCCCCAGCATGGATGCGAGCGCCCAGGTCCACATGACGAGGTCGTCCGACGGGATCTCGGCTTGGGTCCCCTGGTACCGAATGGAGGCGTAAACGCCCACCAGAACCAGCGTGACCAAGAAGGACACGACGGCCACGATATCTATCAGGATTGACTGCACGGCGTGGAAGCGCACGTCGGGCCGTTGATCACGACGGAAGATCAAACCTCCGACAAACCCCAGAAGGTACGCGAGAGCGGAGCGCCATGAGCTGCCGACCAGGTCTGGATTCCAGGGCGGCTCGATGTGGGACGCCGCGTCCTTGCGGCGTAACACCGTTCGACCGCTGACGCTGTCTCGCGTGCGCTCAGAAGTGGCGGTTTGCAGTTCGCGGCGCTTGCGCTCGGCCCTCTCGATGATGACGACCACTGTTTGGACGATGCCGGCGATCGAGGCGACGACTCCGAGCACCGCCAGAACAACGCTCATGCGTCCTCCTCTCGCAGAGGGCGACCCTTTCTACCCGGGGGAGTTCGATAGTCGCACATCACACTCGGGACGGTGAGTGCGATGAGTGTCTCCGAGCGTAATGATCGATCTACACGTGAGCGGTCGGACACATCGGCGGCCTTCCGGCCCCCTAGGATCGGGAAAGATCGTCCGACGAAGTGTGCCTCCGCAATCTCAAGCCCTTGTGGCGCCGGCGGTAAAGGAAAGGGTGGTGACGTGGGATCACGCAGTCACGTGGGCCCGCGAGGACGTTGTTTCCCCCAGCTCAGGGCCTGGATTCGCATCCCGGCCTGATGGCATCGATCCGACGAAGGAGACTGCTTGGTCGTTTTCGCCTGTACAGCATGCGGTGCCGTGATCACCGCGAAGGTGGCGCGGGTGGCACTCCCCGACCACTCCAGCCAGAAGTACGGCCATGGCCTGCTCCCCAACCTGCTGGAGCCAGGAACATACGCCGTGGACCCTGGAAACGGCCGACCCTGGCAAGCATGGGAACCCGAGCCGGAAGAACACCGCGTCCGATCGCAGATGTACCGCATCACGGGTCCCCCGAACAGGATCGGCATCGCGCCGGGTGACGTCCGCGGAACCGTCTTCATCCCTGAACGGCTGGGCGGCTGCTGTTGCGGCTGGGACGGCCAATACGGCCCCAACCTCGCCTGCGCGACATGCGGCTGCCCGGTGGCGACCCGCGTCGACGATTGCGGATTCTGGCAGGTGGTGTGGCTCGAACCGGACGCCGTACGCCCCGTCGCCGTCGCCGGCCCCGTCCAGCAGGTGATGGACTGGGAGGAATTGCCCAGCATGCCACCCGCCGACCCGCGTGATTGCTGGAGCGCCCCTTGGGAGGCCGCAGTCGCGGTGGCACTGGCGCACTTGCTGCCGGCCTCGGACGGTAAGCGGGTATCCGTCCCTGACGGACTCGTCGCGACGGCGTTCCGCCGGGTGATCGACGGCCTGCTTCCAGCGGGGCCACCGGAACGGCACCTCGCCCTGGCCGGGCCCGGCCTGTCCACAGGCATCACCGACATCGCCTTGGTGCCGAGGCATCCGCAGACCGGCGAGGTCTGGCCGTGCGACGCGGGAACGGTGGTGCCGCTGGCCTCGGACGTGTGGACGTACCTGGCCTTCCATGACGATCGGCGGCTCGTGCCGGCGGCGCGCGGGATGCCCGCCGAGGTCCGCCGTGATGATTCACCCCCACTGCTGCCGACCGCTCTCTTCCGTCCTGATGGGCGGGTGTTCCTCCGCGCGCTGGAGCAACTGGCCCCGATCAGGCAGCCGTGGCTGCGCCGCATCTACGACCGGGTCAAAGACCGTCCGTACATGCACCCGTTCTCGTAGCCTTAAGACCTCGACCGGATGCGCGGGAACCCACGATCAGCCGACGCGGGCGTCACCCTCACGCCGCCTCCCGAGCGGGCCGACTCCCCCTGCCCCAGCCCGGCCACGCCACGAAACCTCGCCCCGAGAAGCAAGCCCCTCCCCTCAGCTCTGTGCAGGATCCAAGTGGCTGCCCGAATGGCTACAGCGCTGGCTGGCAGACCTGCGAGACACTCGCCCATGCCCGCTCGGGACCTCCAGGTTTGGTTGCTCAACCACGCCCGTAACCCCGCGCTGCCGGCTTCGACCAGCTCACCTCACGCATAGGCAAGCTCGCGTACCGGCGCCCAGGACGGCGGACAGGGACTGTCGCGCGCCGGACGCTGGATCGCCACCGCGACGCCTACACTGAGCGGATGCTCGATACCGATCACTCCAGATTGGAGCGGATCGCCGGGAAGCTCGCCGCAGTGCGGGCCATGCCCATCCGGCCGGACGCCTTCGGTACGGACGCGCACGGGTTCGAGCTCGAGCCGCCGCTGCCGGAGGCCGTGGTGGCCGAGTTCGAGGAGCGGCACGAGATCACGCTCCCCTCGGCGTACCGGTTGTTCGTCACGGAGCTGGCCGGCGGTGGCGCGGGGCCGGGCTGTGGGTTACGCGAGCTCGACACCTCCTGCTGTACGCGCCGCCGGTCGGGGCACCTGGCTCAG
Source organism: Nonomuraea monospora (assembly GCF_039531895.1). Lineage (NCBI taxonomy): Bacteria > Bacillati > Actinomycetota > Actinomycetes > Streptosporangiales > Streptosporangiaceae > Nonomuraea > Nonomuraea monospora. The sequence goes on along the minus strand of NZ_BAAAQX010000007.1, from coordinate 97,809 downwards.
CCCAGTCCGTACCTGCCCGGCCCGCGTTACGTCGGCGACTGGGAGGAACGGTACGAGGATCCGCCGGGGCCGGATGACGTTTTCCTGCGGGGCACGCTGAGCATCGCCGAGCACGGGTGCTCACTTGTCACGCAGCTGACCGTGACGGGGCCGGCGCGGGGGCGGGTCTTCAATCTCGACCACGGAGGACCGGTCGGCCCGTACGTGACCGAGGACGCCGACTTCCTGGCCTGGTACGAGCGGTGGCTGGACGAGGCGGTCGCCGGTTACGACGTCGGCTGGTTCGGCGAGCGGCTGCCACTGGAGGAGGCCGAACTGGTCGCCGCGCTCGCCGACGACCCGTCAGCGGAGCGCCGGGCGCGTGCGGGGGAGTCGCTGCTGCAACTGCCCGCCGTCAGTGAAGGCGGCTGGGCCGCCTTGACCGGCGCCATGATGACCGATCCGCACCCCATGGTGCGGGCCGAGATGTGGGATCTGGCACGCTGGGACCGGCACCGGCACGGGCGTCCGCTGGACGACGCCGAGGCGATCGCGGACGACATCGCACGGCACGCCAGGTCCTGTGATCCGCCGGCCCTGGAGGCGCTCGGCACCCTGGGCAGGCTCACCCCGGCCGATCTGCTGCCGGAGCTGGGATGCCGGGACCTCGAACGGCGCCGGCGGGCGGCGTACCGGCTGGCCTGGCCCTGGGGCTGGAACGGTGAGGACCTTCAGCAGGACGTCCTCGCCGACGTGGCCCGCCGGCTCCTGGCGGATGACGATCCGCTTCTCCGCTCACACGGCGTCGTCGTCGTCCGCCAATTCGGCCTGCGCGACCTGCATCCGGTGCTGCGCCGGATGCAGGAGACGGAGACCGGTCCCTGGGTCCTGCATAACATCGAGTGGTGCCTGACGGAGAAGGAGGACGATCCCGCGGCCTGGATGACGCAGGGGTGCAGCGAGGACCCGCCGTTCTGACGGCGGTCAGCGCTCGATGAGCGTGACCTCCAGCGAGTAGTGCGAGGCACGGTAGACGTGCGAGCCGTGCTCCACCGCCCGCCCCTGATCGTCGTAGGTGGTGCGGACCATCGTCAGCAGCGGCGCACCCCGGCGCTCCGCCAGCAGCCGGGCCTCGGCCGGGGTGGCGGCGCGGGCGCCGATGCGCTGGTTGGCGACCCGCATCCGTACGCCGCCGCCGCGCAGCAGTTCGTACAGGCCGCGCCCCTCCAGGTCGGCGGCCGTGAGCGGGGCCAGGCCCGGCGGCAGCCAGTTGTGCAGGACCGCGAGGGGTTCTCCGGCGGCGAAGCGGAGCCGCTCCAGGTAGAGGATCGGCGAGCCGGGCTCCACGCCCAGGATGGGGGCGATCTCCTCCTCCACCGGCCGGGACTCCAGGGCCAGCACCTGCGTGGCAGGCTCCTGGCCCGAGCGGCGCAGGTCGTCGTAGAGGCTCGTCAGCTCGACCGAGCGCTTGACCTGCCCGTGCACCACCTGGGTGCCGACGCCGCGCTTGCGTACCAGCAGGCCCTTGTCGACGAGGTACTGGATGGCCTGGCGGATGGTGGGCCGCGACAGGCCCAGCTTGTCGGCCAGCAGGATCTCGTTGTCCAGCCGAGAGCCGGGGGCCAGGTCGCCGCGGCGGATCGCCTCCGCGATCTGCTCGGCGACCTGGAAGTAAAGCGGCACGGGGCTGGACCGGTCCAGGTCGATGGCCAGGTTCGCGGTCATGCTGATCAGCTTAACCGAGGTCATAATGTCCGGACAAACTAACGTGTTAGCTCAGGTGTCCCCGCAGCCGCAGCCGCAGTCGCAGTCGTCGCCGTCGGCGTTCGGGTGGTGGGGGTGTCTCGCGGGACGCTCGTACGATCAAGAGACCCCGCGATCACGCGACCCGCACGCCCGGTGGATGATGTCCGGATGACCAAGCAGGCACGGCTGCCCGCCGGACTCATCGCGCTGACCCTCGGCAGCTTCGGGATCGGCCTGACCGAGTTCGTGATCGCGGGCCTGCTCCCGCAGGTGAGCGTGGGGCTGGGCGTCTCCGAGGCCGCCGCGGGCTGGCTCATCTCCGGGTACGCGCTGAGCGTCGCCGTCGGCGCGATCGTGGTGACCGCCGCCACCGGGACGCTGCCCCGCAAGCCGGTGCTCGTCGGGCTGGTGGCGCTGTTCGTGGCGGGCAACCTGCTGTCCGCCGTGGCGTCCGGCTACCCGATGATGCTGCTCGGGCGGGTCGTCGCCGCGTTGTGCCACGGCTCGTTCTTCGGCATCGGCTCGCTCGTCGCCCGGCGCATGGTGCCGCCGGAGCGGGCGTCGCGGGCGGTGGCGGTGATGTTCGCCGGGCTGACGCTGGCGAACGTGCTGGGCGTGCCGTTCGGCGCGCTGGTCGGCGAGCGGTGGGGGTGGCGCGCCACGTTCTGGGCGATCACGGTGATCGGGGTGCTCGCGCTGGTCGCCATCGCGGCGCTGGTGCCCGGCTGGGCGGGCGCGGTCGAGCGGGCGCACCCGTCGGCGGGCTCCGGGCCGAGCGGGCTGCGGGCCCAGTTGCACGCGTTCCGCTCCTGGCAGGTCTGGCTGACGCTGGCGGCCACCGCGCTCGGGTACGGCGGCATGTTCGGCGCGTTCAGCTACATCGCCTACACCTTCACCCTGGTCAGCGGCTTCTCGGCCGCCGACGTCGCCTGGCTGCTCGTGGTGTACGGGACCGGCCTGGTGATCGGGAACCTGGCCGGTGGGCGGGCCGCAGACCTCGACCGCGATCGCACGCTGATCGTCTCCCTGGCCGGTCTCGCGGTCACGCTCCTCGCGTTCGGGCTGCTGGCGGCCAGTCCCGTCGCGGCGGTGGTGCTGGTTTTCCTGCTGGGGCTGTTCGGGTTCGCGGGCGTGCCCGGCATGATCACCCGCGTCACCGACTACGCGAACGGGGTGCCGCTCGCCGCCAGCGCCAACGTGTCGGCCTCCAACGTCGGCAACGCCCTCGGCGCCTGGCTCGGCGGCCTGGCCATCAGCGCGGGGCTCGGCTACACCGCGCCGCTGTACGCCGGGGCCGCCCTCGTCCTGGCCGCGCTCGTGGTGATGACGATCAGCGCACGCCGGGCTTCGGCGGGCCTGGAGCCCAAGTGATCGGGCTTCGGCGGGCCTGGAGCCCAAGTGATGACGGTCAGCGGGCGACGAGCTGCGGCAGCTCCGTCAGCGACGTGATGCGGGGGAACCCGGCGGGCGGCGGCACGGTCGCGAGCCGGTCCAGCCAGATCGAGCGCATCCCGATCACCGCGGGCCCCGTCACGTCGTTGGCCACGTCATCACCCACCAGCACCACCTCCCGCGGCTCCAGCCCCAGCACCGCCGCCGCCCCCGTGTAGCAGGCGGGGGCAGGCTTGAAGTGCCCGCCCAGCACCTCGCCCGTCAGCACCGGCCCGACCACCCCCGCCAGCCCGATCGCGCGGACCTTCGCCTCCTGCATCGGCAGCGTGCCGTTGGTCAGCACCCCCAGCGCGTACCCGTCGAGCCCCGCCAGCGCCCCCGCCACGTCGGGGAAGGCGGCCCAGTGCCGCCGGTACAGCTCGGCGAACCCGGCGTAGGCGTCGTCCAGGTCGTCGGGGACGGGCACGGCCAGCTCCTCGCACAGCGCGGTCAGGCGCAGCCGCCGCTGCTCCTGCAGCGTGCACTCGCCCGCCTGCCACATCGCCAGGTACGGCCCCTCCAGCTCCGCCCAGATCGCCGCCGCCTCCGCCAGGCGCGGATGGCCCGGGAAGCGGCCCGCGACCCACGCCGTGATGCCGGCGTCGGCGGCGGCGCGGTGGTCGAACAGGGTGCCGTCGAGGTCGAACAGGATGGCCTTGATCCCGCGCAGGCTCACTGGGCGGCTTCCGCTCCGATGCGGGCCGCGGTTTCGCGTGGGGGGTAGCCGAGCGTGAGGCCGCGCACCGACAGGGCGGCCTGCGCGAACAGCGCCTCGGCGTTCTCCGCGAGCACGTAGTTCAGCGCGGGGGAGAAGGGCCGGTGCGCGTCCAGGGCCTGCGCCTCCCGCTCCGCCAGCTCCTTCGGCAGCGCCTCCCGGTAGTCGGCGATCAGCGCGTCGAGGTCGAAGAGCTGCCCGTACCGCTCGGACGTGCCCGCCACCACCCGCACCAGCTCGCCGTCCACCTCGGCCCGGTAGACCAGGTTCGTGCCGCCGCTCTTGGCGAACCAGCGCATCGCCTCGTCGGCGGGCAGCGTGAACGCCCCGTACGGCTTGCGCCCGTACAGCAAGGCCTCAGCTATCCATCGGTCACACCACAGCTCGTCGCGGTAGGGTGCCGGGGCGTGCGGATCGACGGCCAGGCCCTGCGCCAGCACCGGGTTCCAGGCCGAGACCATCGGGCTGCTGAACCGCGGCATGCGGGGGCCGCGCCAGTGGGAGAGCGCGTGGCCGTACCAGACGGTCACGACCTCGACCCTGCGCTTGGGAAGGGGACGCTCATAGGTGCCGTTCATGATCTGGCCCCCGTCGGGGTGCCGCCATGGTCCGGGGGAGAGGCCGATGTCTGTGGGGGCCGGAGGAGTCCGGTAGTCGGGATGGAGTATCCACGCGTCCGCCACAGTTTCTCTGCCTTTCCGATTGGCGTATGCATGACGTGTCAGACCACTAGAGTGGCCATCGTGCAACACCCGTCACTCGGTTTCAATAGACCAGGTGTAAACGCTGATATTTGTCATCGATGGTTGTGACAGACGTATGCAGTTAAGCGTTGTCGCGGCCCGGCTGTGCTCCCTGCGCGCCGCGGCCAGGCTGTCGATGAAGTCCGCGGCGGACGCCGCGGGGCTCAACACCTCCACGATCTTCCGGATCGAGCACGGGCTGGTGGCGCCGCGCGAGGCCACCGTGCGCACTCTCCTTGAGCTGTACGGTCACGGCGAGCACGTGGGCCGGCTGCTGTCGCTGCTGCGGGAGGAGCGGGTGCCCGGCTGGTACGACGCGCCCGGCGTGCCGCTGGGGCTGTCGGCGTTCCTGGAGATGGAGGACCAGGCGCAGATCATCTACACGTACTGCCCGCTGCAGGTCCCCGCGCTGCTGCAGAGCGCCGCCTACGCGCTGTCGGCCGCGCTGGCCGCGCTGCCCGCCGGGGCCACGTACGAGCAGGCCGCGACGGCCGCCGACCTGGTCGCCGTCCGGCAGCGGGTGCTCGACCGGCACCAGGGGCCGCACCTGTGGACGGTGCTCGACCAGGCGGCGCTGGTCGACCCGCCGCTCGGCCGTCCAGAAGATCGGCTCGCCCAGCTCGACACGCTCGCCAAGGCCGCCAAGCAGCCGCACCTCGCCGTGCAGATCGCGCGGCCCGTCCGCGAGACCGGCTACCTCTACCAGGGGCCGCCGTTCACGCTGCTGCGCTTCCCCGAGCAGGACCGGGCGGACGCGCTGGTGCTGCACCTGCTGCACGCCCCGGTCGTCATCGAGGACCGGCGGCGGGTGGAGGAGCATCAGCAGGCGTTCGCGCGGCTGTCGCTGTCGGCGCTGCCCGTCGAGTCCACCCCCGAGGTGCTGGACGGGGTTCGCGCCACGCTCGCCATGGGCTGACGCCTGTTGAGGCCGGAGAGCTGCCAGGCCAGGCGCTTGCGGACGGCCGGGATGCGGCCCGCCAGCGCGAGGGCCAGGTTGCGCAGCACCCGGCGGCCCGAGGCGGCGGTGGCCAGCGCGGTCAGCCGCCCGGCGAGGGCGACCACCTGCTCGGCCTGCGGGCGGCGGGTGGCGGCGTAGGCGTCGAGCAGGTCGCCGGGCTCGCCGCCGAGCACGCGGGCCAGCGCCTCGCCCAGGTGGACGGCGTCGTCGATACCGAGGTTCATGCCCTGGCCGCCGGCGGGCGAGTGCACGTGGGCGGCGTCGCCGGCCAGCAGGACGCGGCCCTGCCGGTAGGTGTCGGCGATGCGGTGGTGCACCCGGAAGCGGGAGCTCCAGACCAGCTCCTCCACCCGCGCGGGCTCGGCCTCAGGGCCGCGGGTGTCGAGCAGGTGCTGGACGAAGGGGATGCCGGGCTCCTTGGGGGCCTCGTCCACGGTGGCGACGATGCGGTGCAGCCCGCCGGGCAGCGGGGCGACGACGACCAGCCCGGCGGGGGAGAAGTACAGGATGACCTCGTTGCGCGGCACCCCGCCGGTCAGGCGGACGTCGGCCAGCACGAACGACTCGGCGTAGGTGCCGCCGGTGAAGCCGATCCCGGCGCTCTGGCGGACGGTGCTGTGCAGGCCGTCGGCGCCGATCACGTAAGCGGCGCGGATGCGCTCCCCGTCGTCCAGGACGGCGGTGACGCCGTCGGCGTCCTGCTCGACCGTGGTCACCCGGGCGGGCCTGATGACCTTGCCGCCCAGTTCCTCCAGGCGGGCCAGCAGGTACGCCTCGGTGTCGGCCTGGGAGATCATCAGCGTGTAGGGGTAGGCGGTGGGCAGGCCGTCGAAGGGCACCGGCACCAGGACCTTGTCGCGATCGCGGATGGTGAAGACCGGGGTGTGCACGCCGTGCGCGGCCATCTTGCCCGCCACCCCGTACGGCTCCAGGACCTCCAGGGTGCGGGAGTGCACGACGGCGGCGCGGGAGGTGTTGGCGCCCTCGGGCTGGGCGTCCACGATCACGACGGTTCTGCCGCGCTGGGCGAGGACGACGGCGGCGGTGAGTCCGGCGGGGCCGGCTCCGACGATCAGCACTTCGGCGTTCATGTCGACTCCTTGGTCAACGGCTGTTGGCACAACGGTAGATCGGGGGAGACAGGTGTGTCAACGCCTGTTGGCCAACAAGTGTTGGCATGCGTGGGTGCGGGAAGGCGCAGGGCGTGGGGAGGTGGCGCGGGAAGGCGCAGAGCGCGGGCCGGGGGTGTGGGCCGGTGGCGTGGGGAGGTGGCGTGGGGAGGTGGCGTAGGGAGGTGGCGTGGGGAGGTGGCGTAGGGAGGTGGCGTGGGGAGGCGGAGGTGAGTGGTGCGGGCAGCGGGTGTGGAGAGGGGGTGGGGGGTTATGGGTGCGGGAAGCGGTGGTGTGGGGTGGGGGTGCGGGTCAGTGGTGCTGGCGGAACTCGCCGGCGCGGCGCACGTGATCGATCATGATGCGTTCGGCCGTCTCGGCGTCACCGGCCTCCAGGGCCGTCAGGATGCCCTGGTGGGCTTCGAGTTGCGCCTTGACCTGCGTCTCGTCCAGCCACAATGACGCCTCGGCGGGCACAGGGAAGCTGTTGCGCACCGACCGGGCGTGCTCGCCCAGGAAGGCGGGCCCGCCGATGTCCACGATGCGCAGGTGGAAGCGCCTGCTCTGCTCGCCGAGCCGGTCGTGCCTGCCCTGCGCGGCGTCCTCGGCCATCGCGACGTGCAGTTCGCGCAGCTCGGCGAGCTCGGCCGGGGTGATCCGGCCGGCCGCCAGCCGCGCCCCCAGCCCCTCGACGACCGCGCGCACCCCGTAGTACTCGGCCAGCGCCTCGTCGCCCAGGTCGACGACGGTCGCGCCGTGGTGGGCCTCGTAGCTGATCAGCCGGTCCTTCTCCAGCCTGCGCAGCGCCTCGCGGACGGGCGTGACCGAGACCCCGAGGCGCTTGGCCACCTCCCCGGCGCGCAGCGCCGTCCCGCCGGGGATCCGGCCGGTGCGGATCTCCTCCAGGAGCACGGTGTAGACGTAGTCGGCCTTGCTCATGGGCGGACGGGGCTCGGTGGGTGACATGTCGTCAAGTGTCTCGCAGATTCGGCCACGGTCTTGACCTATGACATATTTCTTATAAGTTACATACTCATGACGAGCCTCGCCGACCTGAGGGTCATCGACGCGGCGACGCTGTTCGCCGGGCCCTCCGCGGCCATGATGCTGGGCGACTTCGGCGCCGACGTGATCAAAATCGAGCACCCCCGCCGGGGCGACCCCTCGCGCGGGCACGGCGCCGCCGGCCTGTGGTGGAAGACGCTGTCGCGCAACAAGCGCGCCGCCGCCGTGGACCTGTCGCGTGCCGAGGGGCAGGAGATCCTGCGCCGCCTGGCCGAACGGTCCGACGTGCTGATCGAGAACTTCCGCCCAGGCACCCTCGAACGCTGGAACCTCGACCCGCAGGACCTCCTCAAGCTCAACCCGCGCCTGATCGTGGCGCGGATGACCGGGTTCGGGCAGTTCGGGCCGATGGCCAAGCGGCCAGGGTTCGGCACGCTCGCCGAGGCCATGAGCGGCTTCGCGGCCATGACGGGCGAGCCCGACGGGCCGCCCACCCTGCCGCCGCTGGCCCTGGCCGACGGCATCGCGGGCCTGGCCATGTCGTACGCCGTCATGGTCGCCCTGCACGCCCGCGAGCAGACCGGGCGCGGCCAGGTCATCGACATGGCGATCATCGAGCCGATCCTCGGGCTGCTCGGCCCGCAGATGAGCATCTACAAGGCGCTCGGCCTCGTCCAGCAGCGCACCGGCAACCGCTCCAGCAGCAACGCGCCGCGCAACACCTACCGCACCCGCGACGGCCGCTGGCTGGCCATCTCCACCAGCGCCCAGCCCATCGCCGAACGCGTGGTCACCCTCGTCGGACGGCCCGACCTGGTCGAACAGCCCTGGTTCGCCAGCGGCCACGGCCGGGTGCAGCACGTGGACGAGCTGGACGAGGCCGTCGCCTCCTGGATCGCCGAGCGGGACGCCGACGAGGTCATCGCCAGGTTCGAGGAGGTGCAGGCCGCCGTCGCGCCCATCTACGACGTCACCGACCTGGCCGAGGACCCGCAGTACGCGGCGCTCAACACGTTCGTGGAGGTGCCGGACGAGGAGTTCGGCACGCTCACCATGCAGAACGTGCTGTTCCGGATGTCGGACACGCCCGGTGAGATCAAGTGGGCGGGGCGGGCGATCGGCAGCGACACCGACGAGGTGCTCGGCGAACTGGACTACGCCGCCGAACGGATCGCCGCCCTGCGCGAGGACGGGGTGATCGCGTGACCCCGCCTGTGACGCCGCCCCCCGGGACCTCGCCTGTGACGCCGCCGCCCGGGGCCGCGCCTCTGACCCAGCCGCCCGTGAGCCCGCCGCCCGGGAGCCCGCCGCCCGTGAGCCCGCCAGTGACGCCGCCGCCCGTGAGCCGGCTGCTTGTGACCTGGTTGTACGTGCCCGGCGACCGGCCCGAGCGGTTCGCCAAGGCCGAGGCGTCCGGCGCCGACGTGGTCATCATCGACCTGGAGGACGCGGTCGCGCCCGTGCGCAAGGACGAGGCGCGGCGGAACGCGGTCGCCTTCCTGCGCGCCCGCCGGGACGGCGGCCGGCCTGAGCCGGGGGCGCTGGAGGTGCACGTGCGGGTCAACGACCCGGCCACCGCCCGCGGGCGCGACGACCTGGCCGCCGTCGGTGACCTCGCCGACGCCGTACGGCTGCCGAAGGTCGAGTCGACGGACGTGCTCGACGCGCTCGCCGGTGCGCCCGCGTACGCGCTGCTGGAGTCGGCGGCCGGAATCCTCGCGGCCCGCGAGATCGCCGCGGACCCGCGCGTGGTGGGAGTGGCGCTCGGCGAGCAGGACCTGGCGGCCGAGCTGGCCGTCACCGGCGAGCAGGCGCTGAACCACCTCAGGCTCCAGGTCGTCCTCGCTGCCGCCGCGGCGGGGCTGCCGCCGGTGCCCATGTCCGTCTATCCGGACGTCAAGGACGAGGAAGGGCTGCTCGCCTCCTGCCGGGCGGGGCGCGCGCTCGGGCTGTTCGGCAGGACCGCCATCCATCCGCGTCAGATCCCCGCGATCAGGCGGGCGTTCCGGCCGGGGGAGGAGGAGGTCGCCAGGGCCGCCGAGATCGTGGCGGCGGCGGAGCGGGCCGAGCAGGCGGGCGTCGGCGCGGTGGCGCTGCCCGACGGGCGCTTCGTGGACGCGCCGATCGTCGTCAGGGCGCGCCGCACCGTAGACCTGGCCCACCGCCTCACCGACCCGACCCCGACCCCGCCCGGCTCACCAGACCCGACCCCGACCCCGCCCGGCCCACCAGACCCGCCCCCGGCCGCGCCCGGTTCGCCGGAATCCGGCGCCTGACCACCGGCCTGCACACCCTCACCCCCAGCACTACCCCCATTGGAGGTCATTCGCCATGGGAATCGCCGTATGGGCGCTCATCGCCTACATCGTCGTCATCGTCGTCTGGAACGGCGTGCTCAAACGCAACATCGGTGAAGCGATGCTCATCGGTTTCGCAGGCGTGTGCCTCTTCGGCGGCGCCGACTTCTTCCAGCTGGCCTGGGCGGGCATCGTCGACGCCATGGCCCAGGAGGTCGTCTTCGCCGCCCTGGCCTTCGTCTTCATGGGATACCTGCTCACGAGGCTGGGCCTCATCCAGGAGCAGGTCACCGTACTCAACTCGATCTTCGGAAGGCTGCGCGGCGGGGCGGGTTACGTCTCGACGTCGGCCGCCGCGCTGCTCGGCGGCCCGTCGGGGTCGGGCTCCGGGATCGCCGCGTCGGTCGGCTCGGTCACCATCCCGTGGATGATCCGGTCGAACTGGCGCCCCGACCTGGCCGCCTCGCTGGTGGCGGGCAACGCCGGGCTGGGCATCTCGATCCCGCCGAGCTCCTCGATGTTCCTGCTGCTCGGCTCGGCCGCGGTGGCGCCCGTCCTGACGGCCGACCAGCTCTTCGTGCCCGCCCTGGTGGGCGGGTTGTGGACGGTGGCCTACCGGTTCGTGGTGGTGTTCCTGTGGGTGCGCCGGCACAACATCGCGGCCACCGACGCCGCCGACCTCGTGCCGCTGCGGGCGGCGCTGCGCGCCGGGTGGACGTCGCTGCTCGTGTACGCGGGCATCCTGGTCCCGGTGCTGATGACGCTGGACTTCGGCGTGGCGCTGATGGAGTCGCGGGTCGGCGAGGCGGCCGGCGACATCAGCATCATCGTGTGGATCCCGGTGCTGACCGTGCTGGCCACGTTCGCGGTGGCGTGGAGGCGGCTGCCGCGCACCGGCCGCGCCTGGAGCGAGCTGCTCGGCGAGATGGCCCCCAGGTACGCCGTCATCGGCGCGACGCTGTTCTTCGCGTTCGCCGCCGCCGCCAGCCTGGGCGAGCTGGGCCTGGTGGACCAGCTCACCACGATCCTGCGCAGCGTGGAGGCGCCCGCCGCGGTCATCGCCGCCATCGTCGGCCTGCTGCTCGTCGTCATCGCCGCGCCGCTGACCGGCACCGCGACGATCGCCGCCGTCGGCGGGGTGGCGTTCAGCGCGCTGACCGCGGCCGGGATCGCCCCGGCGGCCGCGGCCACCGCCATCATGATCTTCGCCTCGACCGAGGGGGCGTCCCCGCCGGGAGCGGCCCCCATCTACATCGCCAGCGGCATCGCCCAGGTGGACCCGGCCAGGACGTTCGGCCGCCTGATCGTCTGGTTCGTCATCCCCAGCCTGGTACTCGGCGTGCTGGTCGCGACCGGCGTGCTGCCGATCTGAGAGGAGCCCGCGTCATGAAGAGCATCGTCATGGTCCTGTTCAAAATCGGCCTGGTCCTGTTCCTCACGCTCGGCGTGGTCGTCGTGCTGGTGCAGGCGGCCGGCCTCGTCATCGGCAGCCCCGGCCTGGTGTCCGGGGCGGTGTCCGCGCTCGGCATGGCGATGACCGTGTCTGCCGGGGTGACCGGGCTGCTCGGCTTCGTGATGTCGTACCTGTTCCATTGGAAGACGGGCGAGGACTAGCCGCGCGGCACCCAGCGGGCCGACAGCTCCTCGTCCCGCGGCGGCGCGCCGGGCAGGTCGCGGTGCGCCGGGGGGACGCGCAGGGCGTCCATCGTCAGCGTCAGGTAGCGGTGGCGCAGCTCGGCGGCGCGTTCCTCGCCGCCCAGCTTGATCGAGGCGAGCTGCTCGAACAGCAGCGCGATGTCGGCCACCGTCACGTCGGGCCGCAGCACGCCCGCCGCCACCGCGCGGCCGTGCACCTCGACGGCCAGGCCCGACGCCCTGGCCGCCAGCTCGCGCAGCTCCGGCGTCGGCGTGAACGTGCCCGCCAGCTTGATCGTCAGCGAGCTGGAGTCGGCGTCCACGATGCCGCGCAGGTAGCCGGCGAACGCCTCCCACGGGTCGCCGTCGTCGGCCAGCGACCGCTCGCTGACCTCGACGTAGAGCCGCAGCCCGTCCCCGCACAGCTTCTGCAGCAGCGCCTCCTTGCTGGGGTAGCGGCGGTAGAGCGCGCTGATCCCGACGCCCGCCTTCTCGGCCACGGCCGCGATGGGGGCGCCGGGCTCGGCGGTGAAGACCGCCCGCGCCGCCTGGAGGATCAGCTCGTCGTTGCGTGCGGCCTGCGCCTTGCGGCCGCTCATGGGTGCGCTGCTCATACCTCGCAGTGTATGGGAACGTAGGGTTCCGTTCTACTTTCGTACGCTAAGAGAACCTGAAGGAGAGCGTAAGCGCGGCCCCGCACCATGGTCACATGACCAATCACAAGAGCGACTACGCCCCCGTCAACGGCCTGCGCATGTACTACGAGATCCACGGCGCCGGCGACCCGCTGGTCCTGATCCACGGCTCCTTCTCCGCCATCGGCACCTCGTTCGGCAAGCTCCTGCCGCACCTGGCCAAGAACCGGCAGGTGATCGCCGTCGAGTTCCAGGGCCACGGCCGCACCGCCGACATCGACCGGCCCCTGTCGCCCCAGCTCATCGCCGGTGACGTGGCCGCGCTCCTCGACCACCTCGGCATCCGCCAGGCCGACGTCCTCGGCTACAGCCTCGGCTCCACCATCGCCTTCCAGATTGCGCTCACGCGGCCGGACCTCGTCCGCAAGCTCATCCTCGCCTCGTTCTCCTTCACCGCGGAGGGCCTGCACCCCGGCCTGTCCGACGGCTTCGAGACGCTGCGGCCCGAGCACCTCATCGGCTCGCCCTTCCACGACGAGTACCTCCAGCTCGCCCCCCGCCCCGAGGACTTCCCCGCGCTGGTCGACAAGGTCAGCGACCTCATGCGCACCCTCCGCAACCCCACGGCCGACGACGTGCGGTCGATCCAGGCGCCCACGATGCTGGTCATCGGCGACTCCGACATCATCCGCCCCGAGCACGCCGTCGAGACGTTCCGCCTGCGGGGCGGCGGGGTGGCCGGCGACCAGGTCGGGCTGCCGCCTGCGCGGCTGGCCGTGCTGCCCGGCACCACGCACGTCACGCTCGTGCACCGCGCGGAATGGCTCGCCTCCATGATCGACGACTTCCTCGCCGCTTCGTAGGTCAAGACGGAGGACTGAGGGGATCAAGGCTGGGCAATCACCTCGTGCAGTCGTACGCTGCGCACTGCCCGGTATGCGACCCCCAGGGAGAGACCATGACGCAGCAGGAGGAGCCCCGGTCCGTGCGCGTGCTGCTCTCGCCCGCGAACGTGTGGCGGGCCGCGCTCGCCGTCGTCGCCGTCCTCGCCGTGGTGCTCTTCGCGCGCTTCGTGCTGGCGGACGCGGGCGGGCTGATCGTCGTGGTGATCGTCGCCTGGTTCACCTCGCTGGCCATGGAGCCCGCCGTCGGCCGCCTGGCCCGGCACATGCGCCGCGGCGCGGCGGCGCTGCTGGTGATGGTGGCGATCTTCCTGTTCGCGGCGATCTTCCTCTACCTGTTCGGCAGCCTGCTGGCCGAGCAGGTCGCCGTCCTGGTGCGGGAGCTGCCCGACATCCTCACCGGCGCCGTCGCCTGGGTGAACGAACGCTTCGGCACCAACTACCAGATCGCCGACATCCTCACCTCGCTCAACCTCACCCCGCAACAGGCCGCCCAGTACGCCCAGGACGTGCTCGGCAACGTCCTCGGCCTGCTCGGCACCCTCACCGGCGCGCTCGTCAACACCTTCACGCTGCTGCTGCTGATCTTCTACCTCTCGGCCGACGGGCCACGCCTGCGGGTGTGGCTCGCCCGGCTCATGCCCGCCAACCTCCAGCGCGTCTTCCTCACCATCTGGGACGTGTCCCTCGTCAAGACCGGCGGGTACGTGTGGGCGCGGCTCCTCCTGGCCACCATCAACGCCGTCACCTCGGCCGTCGTCTTCCTCGTGCTCGGGATGCCGTCGTGGCTGGCGCTCGGGTTGTGGACGGGGCTCGTCGCGCAGTTCGTGCCCACCATCGGGACCTACATCGCCATCACGCTGCCCGCGGTGGTCGGGCTGGTGTCGCCGCGGCCGTGGATCGGGCTGGCCGCGCTGGCGTGGGGGGTGCTCTACCAGCAGGTCGAGAACCTGACGCTGGAGCCGCGGATCAGCGGGAGGTCGGTGGACATCCATCCGGGGGTGGCGTTCGCCGGGGTGATCCTGGGGGCGTCGTTGTTCGGGGCGGTGGGGGCTCTGCTGGCCGTGCCGGTGGTGGCGATGCTGCTGTCGCTGATCGACACGTTCGTGAAGCGGCAGGAGCTGGTGGAGGCCGCGACCCCGGGGGACGGCGCGCCCCCGGACGGCGAGGCGCCTTCACCGAAGCCGAAGCCAGAAGCGGAGGCGAAGGCAGGAGCGGAGGCGCGGCCGGGGGAGGAGGCGCGGTCGGGGGTGGGGCCGGAGGCGGACGGCGGGCGCACCGCGCGCGGCTGAGCCGGGTTCAGTCGCGCTTCTCCGCGCCCGTGACGTCCGGAACGCGCATGTCGACGTGCCGCGCCGGCCGCCGGTACCCGGTGGACTTCGGCCGCTCAGGAATCTTCAGCTCCGACTGCTTGACGTCCTGGTAAGGCACCGACGACAGCAGATGGGAGATCATGTTGATCCGGGCCCGCCGCTTGTCCTCGCTCTCCACCTCGTGCCAGGGCGCCTCGGCGATGTGGGTGTGCACCATCATCTCGTCCTTGGCCCTGGAGTACTCCTCCCACCGCGTGATCGACTCCAGGTCCATCTCCGACAGCTTCCAGCGCCGCAGGGGGTCCTCCAGCCGGTCACGGAAGCGCCGCTCCTGCTCCTTGTCGCTGACGGAGAACCAGTATTTGCGCAGCAGGATCCCGTCCTCGACCAGCAGCCGCTCGAAGATGGGGCACTGGTGCAGGAACCGGGTGTACTCGTCCGGGGTGCAGAAGCCCATCACCCGCTCGACGCCGGCCCGGTTGTACCAGCTCCGGTCGAACAGCGCGATGTGGCCGGCGGCCGGCAGGTGCTCCACGTACCGCTGGAAGTACCACTGGGTGCGCTCGCGCTCGGTGGGCGCGGGCAGGGCGACGATCCTGGCCACGCGGGGGTTGAGGTACTCCGAGACCCGTTTGATCGTGCCGCCCTTGCCGGCCGCGTCGCGCCCCTCGAAGACGACGACCAGCCGCCGCCCTTCCGCCTTCACCCATTCCTGCATCTTGACCAGCTCGGCCTGCAGCTCCAGGAGCTGCTTCTCGTACTGCCTGCGGGGCATCCTGTCGGCGGTCATCGGGCGGCGGTCCTTCCTCTGACGGCCCGCGTCACCGGGCCGGTTTTCGCACCACGACGGTGCCGAACACCAGGTCGTGCATGGCCCTGCGGTGTGCCTGCACCAGCACCAGTATCATCCCGAAGAACCAGATCGGGGCGAACAGCAGGCCGAGCGTGGCCCGCAGCGCGGCCCGGAACAGGCCGACGCGGCTTCCGTCCGCGCGCCGGACCATGATCGCCAGGACCAGCCCGCCGAGGGTCTGCCCGGTCGCCCACCAGGCGAGCGAGAAGTAGACGAGGGGCAGCGTCGCCCCCGCGATCTGGAAGCTCGAGGTGAACCACGCGGGCGGCGTGCCCGCCAGGGACTGCCACATCATCGGCGGGCCGAGCACGGCGATCGGGGTCACGACTGTGAGCGCCGCGGCGTCGATCAGCACGGCCATCAGCCGCGACACGATCCCGGCGTAGTTCGGCGGGCTCATCCCTTACGTCGCCGGTCCGCCGCGGCGCAGCCGCTGGAAGGCGGCCTCGGCCCGGTCGTCGGCGCTGGCGATCTTGGCCTGCAGCTCGTCGGCCATGGAGGCCATGACGCTGCGTCCCTGCGCGGCGACCATGGCGCGCAGCCGCTGGTCGGCCACCAGGTCGCCGACGATGGCGGGGATCGCCTGCTCGCGGATGTGCGGCAGCACCGCGTCGATGACCGGCGGCGACAGCGTCTCGGCGGCCTGGCGGACCGCCCTGGTCACCAGGCCGCCGAGCAGCGAGCGGGTGGACTTGGCGACCGTGTCGCTCACCGGCCCGCGCAGCCAGGCGGCGGTCTGCCGGCTGCTGCCCGCGATGGCGTCCTCACCGCGTTCCGCGGCTGTGGCGAGCACCCGGCGCAGCCACGGGGCGGGCAGGCCGGCCACCTTGCGCACGCCTTCCGAGCACTGGCCGATCAGCCGCTCGCCGGCCTGCGCGCCCTGGGCGAGCAGCCCGACGGTCACGTTCACGGCGGGCGGCGCGGGGTCGGAGAGCAGGTGCAGGCGCTGCCCCGCGTTCACGGTGCCGGCCAGCACGATGCGCGGCATCGAGGGACGGTCGTCCTCGCCGTCCCGCACCGTCTCCTCCGCCTGCTCCGGGCCGTCCGGCGCCGCCGCCTGCGCGGGGCCGCTCTCTTCAGGCCCGCTCGCACGGGCCTCACCCACGCGCTCCGTCATCGCGTCCTCCCCTCGGGGTGACCGGTTCGTTGTGCCGCTGCCGGTCGTCCGAAATCTGCTCGTCGTACGTCCGCTCATCGTCCGCCTGCTCGTCGAAGGTCTGCTCGGTGGAGGTCTGCTCGGTGGAGGTCTGCTCGGTGGACGTCTGCTCGGTGGACGTCTGTTCGGCGTACGTCCGCGCCTTGTACTTCCTGGCGAGGCGGCCCAGGTCGAGCGCCAGCGCCGTCACCGGCACGGCCAGCATCACGCCGGCCAGCCCCGCCACGATCCCCGCCAGGACGGTGACGAGCAGCACCACCATCGGGTGGATGCGCAGCGCGGCGCCGAACACGAACGGCGCGAGCAGGTTCTGCAGGGTGCCGTTGGCCAGCACCACCACCAGCAGCATCCACAGCGCGGCGCTCACGCCGCCGGAGCCGAGGGCGATGAGCACGGTGAACGCGCCGGAGACGAACGCGCCGGCGTACGGGATGTACGCGCCCAGGAACGTGGCCAGGGCGATCACCCCGATGGCGGGCACCCCCAGGATCATCGCGGCGGCCACGATGAGCACGGTGTTCATCACCGCGATCAGCGTCATGCCGAGGAAGTACCGGCGGATGATGCCGGCGGCCCGCCCGACCGCCTCGCTGCCCACCTCCGCAGGCAGCGGCAGGGCCCGCACCGTCGCGGACGTCATCAGCACGGTGTCCTTGAGCATGAAGAACACCAGGTACAGGCCGAGCGCGAGGCCGACCACCAGCTCGATCAGGACGGCCACCCCGCCGGCCAGGCCGGTGAGCAGCTCGGTGACCAGGGTGGGCAGCGCGTCGGCGAAGGTCTGGCGGAGGTCCTCGGCCTGCCCCGCCGCCAGGCCGAGGTCGCGGGCGAGCTGCTCGGCCCGTTGCCAGCCGACGTTCAGGGCGGCGGTGATCGACTGGAGCTGGCCGCGCAGCCCGGCGACCAGCACGAAGCCGCAGACCGCCGCCGTCAGCAGGACGGTCAGGCAGCACAGGGCCGCCGCGGCGGCGCGCGGCATCCGCCCGGTCAGCCGTTCGGCGAGCGGGGCGATGACGACGGCGATGGCCGCGGCCAGCACCAGCGGCATGAGCAGCGGCCGCAGCACGTGCAGCAGGAACAGCAGGATGGCGGTGCCCAGCGCGAGCCCGGTGAACAGCCACCCGGACACGCCCGGCGCCTCCAGGCGGGACCGCACCGATGGCCGCGTCCGGCTCGCCTGTCTCATGCTGGTGGTCATATCCGGGCTCCCGGCGGCGATGAGCGACGATGGGCGACGCTGAGGACGATGAACGGGGCGACGTCACGACGGTGAACCGGTGACGTCGGGAACGTCGATGGCCTCGCGTCGAGCGTCGCCACGCACGCGGGTGCGCGCATCACCCTGCGTGGGTGATGGGAGGGTGGGGATGGCTCCGGATGATGGCCGCATGAGCAAACAGCGGAAGAAGAGCCGGCGCGGTCTCATCGTCGCGGCAGGGGCGGGTGCGGCGACGGCTGCGGCCGTCCTCGTCAATCTGGCCCGGCGCCGTCAGCACCGCAGCGGCGCAGTTCAGGATCCCAAGGAGCAGGCGACCCGATAGGTGAAGCCGATCGCCCGATGCCCGGGGTGGTGTGACGGTGAGCGTGGCCTGCCATCACCCGGGTGAGTCCTGCCGCGCGGTCTCACCCGGGTGAAATCGCCGCCGAGGTATGCGAGGAATGCCCGAAGTGCGCCTAACGTCCAGACGCAAGCTGATCCCTTTCGGGCAGGGGTGAGCAGTATGGCACGGATCAGGTTGGACGTAGGTGTTCTTCCGTACAAAGTGGTTATTCCTCAACCACCGCCGTGGCTGATCGTCCGCCGCAGGATCGTGGACCGCCTTCGCCGGGGCGTCCAGGGTCCTCTCACCGTGGTGACGGGTCCTCCGGGAACCGGCAAGACCATGGCGGCGATCTCGTGGGCCATGTGCGGCACCGCCCCGGGCCCCATCGCCTGGGTCACCCTGCAACGGGGCGCCGAGCAGTCAGAGGTCTTCTGGCCCATGGTCCTGTCGGCCTTCCAGCGGGCGGGGGTGGAGGTGAGCGGCGACGGCGACCCCGTGGCCGCCCTGGCCCTGACTCTCACGGAACGGGCCCAACCCGTGGTCCTGGTGCTGGACGACCTGTCCGTTCCGGCCGACTGCGAGGTGAACAGGGACCTCGGCAGGCTCCTGCGCGACACGCGCGCCTGGCTGCGGCTGGTCGTGACGGCGCGCCAGGACCCGCCGCTGCCGATGCGCCGCTACCACCTGGCCCAGGAGCTGACCGAGATCGGGGCCGAGCAGCTCGCCTTCTCCGAGCGGGAGGCCGAGCAGCTTCTGGCGCAGCACAAGGTCGGCCTGTCGCAGTCGTCCCTGCGCACGCTGCTGGCCAGGACCGAGGGGTGGGCCGCCGGGCTGCGGCTGGCCGCGATCTCCATGGAGGGGCACCACGACCCGGACGAGTTCGTCGCCCACTTCGGCGGCGACGACAACTCCGTCGTGGCCTACCTGATGGAGGAGGTCCTGGACGCCGAGCCGGACGACCGGCGCCGGCTGCTGATGGCCACCGGCGTCCCCGAGCGGATCAACGCGGAGCTGGCCACCGAGCTGGCTGGGCCGGTGGCGGGCCGGGCGTTCGCCGCGATGGTGCGCGACAACGCGTTCGCCACGCGCCTCGACCACGGCTGGTACCGCTACCACCCGATGTTCGGGGAGGCGCTGCGGCTGATCCTGCGGCACGAGACGCCGGGCCACCTCGCCGAGCTGGACCTGCGGGCGGCGTCGTGGTTCGCGCGCGCCGGGGACGTGCACGACGCGGTGTGGCACGCCGCCCGCGCCGGCGCCTGGCCCTACGCCGCCCGGCTCGTCGTCGACCATCTGGAGATCGGCCGGCTGCTCGGCCTGCGGTCCGGCCACGTGCCAGGCGAGGGGCCGCGGCCCGGCCACGTGCTCGGCGACAGCCTGCGGGCGATGCCGGACACCGTGCCGCACCTGGCGGGGGCGCCGGAGCCGGCCGTGGTCGCGGCGGCCCTGGCCCGCGCCGGCGGCGACGAGGAGTCCTGCGCCGCCGCGCTGGAGACGGCGCAGGCGCTGATCGACCGCTCCCCGGCCACCGCGTCACCGTCCCTGCGGATGTCTATCGGCCTGGTACGGCTGGCCGACCCGCAGCCGCGCGAGGCGGACCTGGCGCGCACCCTCACCGAGGTGGAGAGCCTGCTGCAGCAGGCGCCGGCGCACTCGCTCGACCAGCACCCGGAGATCGAGGCCATGGTGCTGGCCGCGCGCGGGTCGCTGGAGCTGCGGCAGGGGCGGCTGAACGAGGCCGTCGCGGCCCTGCGCGCGGCCGTCGAGCCGGCGGCGCTGGCCGGTGGCGACTTCCTCTACCGCCACTGCCTGGGTCAACTGGCCCTGGCGGAGGGGTTGCGCGGCCGTCCGGCCCGGGCCTGCGAGCTGGCGGCCCAGGCGGAGCAGCTTCCCGACCCCGGCCCCGTGCCGGCGGGCCGTCGCGGCGCCGCGGCGCATCTGGCCTCGGCGTGGGTGGCGATCCAGCGGGTGGAGCCGGGCCGCGCCAAGCAGGAGCTGTCCAAGGCCCACGCGGCGGTCCGGCAGTGCCCGGACGCCGTCATGGCCGGGGTGCACGCCCTGATCAGCGCCCAGGCCAGGCTCCTGGAGAACCTGCCCCGCCAGGCCCTGGACGAGACCCGCGAGGCCGTCCAGGAGCCGCGTGGAGGACAGGAGCTGCGCGGAGGACAGGAGCCGCGCGGGGCCGGGCAGGAACCGTGCGAGGCCGCTGTGGCTCTGGAGCCGTGGTTGCGGCGGCGCCTGCTGCTCATCCAGGCCGAGGCGCACGCGGCACTGGGTGAGGCGGCGCAGGCGCGGGCGTGTGCCGAGCGCGCAGGGGACGCCGACGACCTGCGCAAACCCCTGGCACTCGCGGTCGCCGCGCTGAGCGAGGGACGGCCGGGCGAGGCCGCGCAGGCGGTGCACGCGGTGCTGAGCGAGCCCGGCCTGGTGCCCCTGGACGTCCGGCTGGACGCCTTGCTGCTGGACGCCCGGCTGGCCTACCAGAACGGCGACCCTTCCAGGGGCCGCCGGATGCTCGACAGGGCGTTACGGCTGGGCGACCGCGAGCAGGCGCTGCTGCCGTTCGCGCGCTCGAAGCCCTGGCTGCAGCCGCTGCTGCGGCACGACCCGTACCTGGTGCGGCCCTACCAGCGTTTCCTGGCGCGGCTGCGGCTGGCTCCGGACGGCGGCGAGGAGCAACTGGACACCGCCATGTACGGCAGGCTCAGCGCCCGCGAGCTCGACGTGTTGCAGCACCTGACCAAGGTGATGACGACCGAGGAGATCGCCGCGCAGATGTACGTGTCCGTTAACACCGTCAAGACGCATCTGAAAAGCATCTACCGTAAGCTCGCCGTCACCCGCCGGGCCGAGGCGGTACGCAGAGCGAAACACCTGTCACTCGTCTGAGAGGGCCCAAAAGGCGAAATATCCTGCCCGTTTTGTGGGTGGTTGACTGTTTGAAGATCACGACAGAAACTCCAGGAGCAAGGACACCGCGATCGGAGCATCGCATGCCTAGGTGGTTCCGCGAGAAGACGCGTGAGGCGAGCACTCCCACCGGTACCCGCCCCACCGCGGCGCTGCTCGGGCTCTCGTCCGAAGCGCGGAGCGTGACCCCGGAAGCACACCCCGAGTGGAGCGAGCGCCCCGGCCTGCTGCGGCGGCTGGACGGCGCGCGCGGCCTGCGGCTCGTCCTGCTGTCCGCGCCCGCCGGGTCCGGCAAGTCCGCCCTCGTCACCCAGTGGCTGGCGGCGGACCAGGATCGGCCCGCCGCCTGGGTGACCGCCGACCGCGGCCTGAACGCCGGTGACGCGCTCTGGGATGCCCTCGCGCGCGCCGCGAGCACGGCGCTGCCCGGGATGGACGACCTGCGCAAGCACCACCGGGGGCCGCCCCTGCCGCACCTGATCACCAGCTTGGCGGCCCTGGAGCAGCCCGTCGTGCTCGTGCTGGACGACCTGCACACGCTGGGCGACCCGGACTGCCTGCGCAGCCTGGAGTTCTTCATCGACCACCTGCCTCCCACCACGCAGCTCGTGCTCATCACCCGTTCGGAGCCGGCGCTGCCGCTGCCGCAGTACCGGATGGCCGGCGACCTGCTGGAGCTGCGCATGGCCGACCTGGCCTGGACGCGGGAGGAGGCGGCCACGCTGGTGCGCCGGCTGTCCGGCATGCTGCTGCGCGACGCCGACCTGGACCGGCTGCTCGACGCGACCGAGGGGTGGACGATCGCGCTGCGCCTCGCGGCGCTGTCGTTACGGATCTCCGCCGATCCCGTCGAGTTCGTGGCCGAGTTCAGCGGCACCCATCGCCTGATCGCCGACTACCTGCACGAGGAGGTGCTCGGCTCGGTCGCGCCCGAGCTGCGGCGCTTCCTGCGCCGGATCTCCGTCCTCGACCGGTTCACGGCGCCGCTGTGCGACGCGGTCGCCGGCACCGCCAACGCCGTGACGCTCCTCCAGGTCGTCGAGCGGGCGAACCTGTTCCTCGTCCCTCTGGACGACCATCGCCGCTGGTACCGGCTGCACCACATGTTCCGGCAGACGCTCCGCAACGACCTGGCCGACGCCGAGCCGGACGCGGTCGCGCAGTCGCACCTGCGCGCGAGCGACTGGTACGCGGGCCGCGGCCTGATCCTGGAGGCGACGGAGCACGCCCGCGAGAGCGGCGCGCTGGGCCACCTCACCCGCCTGTTCGAGGCCAACTGGATGGAGTACGTCAGCACCGGCCGGCTCGACCTCGTGCAGAGCTGGATGGACGCGACGGCGGGCGGCCGCGGCGAGGGCGATCCCGTCGCGGCGGTCTGCGCCGCCTGGCTGGCCGCCCTGTCCGGCGACCGCGCGGCCACCCGGCACTGGGTCCGCCTCGCCACGACGCTGCGGCACGAGGGGCCGCTGCCGGACGGGGCGCCCTCGCTGCGGTTCGCGGTGAACCTGCTGAGGGCGCTGTTCGGGTACGACGGCGTGCCCGCGATGGTGGAGTCCGGCTGGATCGCCTGCGAGCTGGAGGACGATCCGACGTCGCGGTGGTACGCCCCCTCGCGGGCGGGGCTGGCGTACGGGATGTACCTGATGGGCGACGACAAGGGGGCGCTGGCGTTCGCGGCGGAGGCGGCGCAGAGCGGCACGAGCTGGCCGCCGTTCCGGATCATGGCCCTGTCCGTGCTGGCGCTCGCGCTCTGCGACCTCGGGCGGGCCGCCGAGGCGGGCGAGCCGGCCAGGGCGGCGTACGGCCTGTCGGAGGACCACGGCTACATCGAGTCGCCGCACGCGGCCCTGCCCGTCGCGGCGCTGGGCACCGTGCTGGCCCGCGAGGGCCGGCCCGCCGACGCCAGGTCGCTCCTGGAGCACGCGCTCGCGCTGCGCGGCGGCGTGGTGGGCCTGTCGGGCTGGCCGACGCTGAACCTCCTCACCGCGCTCGCCGACACCTGCCTGGACGCCGGGGACCGGGGCGCCGCCAGCGCCTACCTCGTCCAGGCCCGGCATCTGCTGGCCACCGAGCAGGACAGCGGCGAGCACCTGCGCACCAAGCTCGCCCATGTGCACGCCCGGCTCACCCACCTCCTGCCCGCCGACCCGGCCAAGGGCACGGCGCTGACCGACATCCTGACCGTCCGGGAGGAGGCCGTGCTGCGGCTGCTGCTGGAGAACCTGTCCATCCGCGAGATCGGCCTGCAGCTCTTCGTCTCACCCAACACCGTCAAGACGCATACCCGATCCATCTACCGCAAGCTCGGGGTGACCTCCCGCGCGGAGGCGGTCCAGCTCGTCCGCCATCTCAGACTGCTGTGACCGGAGCCGGTGTCACCCGGAAGATGTGAAGGCGGGCGGCTCCAACCGGGTCAGCATCCTGCCCAGCAGGGCCTGTACATCGGTTGGGGAGGTCGCTATGCCTGGCGAAGACGCACACCTCGGCTCCGCCGCGCCACCCGTGGTTCCTGACCAGGCGGTGAGCGAGCCGGCGGAGACCGACGAGCTGGAGCGCCTGCGTGCCGAGGTGGCCGAGCTGCGCGGCCGGCTGGAGGACCGCACGCGGCGGCGCCGGCACGCCCACCTGGCCCGCCGGATCATCGCCGCCGTCCTGGTCGCCGTGGCCGGGTTCGGCGCGGTGTGCTCGGCCATCGGCCTGTGGGGGGCGCGCACCACGCTCGACACCGAGCGCTGGGTGGCGACGGTGGAGAGCCTGCCGGCGCATCCCGAGGTGACCAACGCGATGGCGACCTACCTCACCGACCAGGTCTTCACCGCGCTGCACGTCGAGCAGCGCCTGGCGGAGGTGCTGCCGCCGCGGGCCACGTTCCTGGCGGGCCCGGTGACCGGCGCCGTCCACGGCTACACCAAGGACCTGGTCACCAGGTTCATGGGCACCGAGCAGTTCCGTACGCTGTGGACCGACGCCAACCGGTTCGCGCACGCGCAGATCCTGGCGATCCTGGAGGGCCGCAGCCAGACGGTCTCCGTGTCGGGCACGACGGTGACGCTCAATCTGCTGCCCGTGGTGAACAACCTCCTGGTCACCATCGAGCAGCGGCTGCCGACCATCTTCGGCAAGCGGCTCGACCTGCCCACCCTCACCTCGGGAACCGTGCCGCCCGGCCTGCGCGAGCGCATCGAGACCGCCGTCGGCGTGACGCTGCCCGCCGACTTCGCGCAGATCAGGATGTACGACCGGCCGATGCTGGGCCAGCTCCAGGAGGCGATGCTGACGTTCAAGCGGAGCGTGGTGCTGCTGATCGGCGGCTCCGTGCTGGCACTCGGCCTGGCCCTGTGGATCTCCCCGCACCGCAGGCGCACGCTGCTGCAGTGGGGGCTGTGGCTGTCGATCTCGGCGGTGGTCCTGACCAGCGGGCTGCGGGCGGTGCGCGACCAGCTCCTCGCCCTGGTGCCCGAGGGCGTCTACCGGCAGGGGGTGTCCGTGGCGGTCTACGACATCTTCACCGAGCTGCGCACCTGGGGGATCTGGCTGCTGTGGGCGGGCGTCGTGATCGCGGCCGTCTGCTATCTCGTGGGGCCCGGCCGCATCCCGGTCTGGCTGCGGGGCAACGCGGTGCGGGGCGCCCGCTCCGGCTGGGAGGCGGCGCGTTCCGCCGGGAGGAACGAGCGGCTGCGCACGTGGACCGGGCGCTACCTCGACGTGCTGCGGGTCGGCGGGATCGTGGTGGCCGCCGTCGTCGCGCTGCTGCTGTCGTCGTGGCTGTCACTGCTCGTGGTGGCGTTGCTGCTGGTGGGTTACGAGGTGCTGGTCACCCTCCTCGCGCGCGGCGGCGAACCGGGGAAGGAGGTCCCGGCGGGCGCGGACGGGCAGGAACCAGCAGGCAGGGACATCACGGCGACGCCGGTGCCGCACTGAGCGGCCGGGGGAGAAGTGAGGGCTCCAGATAGCGGAAAAATCATGTCCGAGGGCTCCACAGCGCGGCGTTCCTGGACGACTATGAGGGAACCAGGACGGACGTCCGGAGGGGGCCATGTACGCCTTGAGAGTGTCCACGGAAGCGGCCCTCGGCCCTTTCTGCTGATGGGACCGCGCGCGCGCCGGGCGCTGCGCTCGCCTCTCGTGTACGTGGTCGTCACCGCCGGTCTGCTCGCGGTGTGGTCGGCGGACCTGTGGACCGGCGCGGCGATGCTGGCCGTCGTCGCCATGGCGGTCGTGCACATCTGGGCCCTGGACAGGCGCGTCGCGAACGCGCTCGCCCCGCTCGGGGTCCCTCCCGTGGTCACCCCGCTGACCAGGACGATCGGCCGTCTGCGGTTCCTGACGGCGCTGGTCATGCCGGTCGCCGCGGGCGTCCTGATCGGCGCGGGGGCGCTGCTCGGGCTGGAGTCGTCCGCCGTGCGCGACGCCGTCGCCGTGCTGATGATCGTGGCCGTGCCCTGGGAGCTGCCGTCCATCGTGGCGGCGGCGCTGGCCACGGGGGCCGTGCGGATGGCGCACGGCCGGACGCTGGTGCGCCGGCCCGCCGCCGTGGAGAAGCTGGGCGCCACCACGGTCGTCTGCACCCGCAGGGCCGGGCTGCTCACCTCGGACCGCGCCTACGTCACCACGGTGGTCGCGGGCGGGCGCGGCTACCAGGTGACGGGAGCGGGCGGCGACCAGGGCGAGATCGCGGAGGGCGGGGTGGCGGTGGGGCCGGGTGACAACCCGGCGCTGGACGCCTGCCTCCAGGCGGGGCTGAGCTGCAACGACGCGCGCGTCGTGGAGCGGGAGGGCGTCTCGTCCGCGGTCGGCGACCCCACCGAACGCGCGCTGCTGGTCAGCGCCGCCAAGCTGGGCCTGGAGAAGGTGTCGCCGCGCGTCGCCACGCTGCCGTACACGCCGGAGCAGCTCTTCATGGCGACCCTGCACGAGCCGGTCGGCGAGGAACCCGCGATGGTGTACGCCAAGGGCGCGGTCGAGCGCGTCCTGTACCTGTGCGACGGGCGGCTCGGCGCCGACGGCCAGGTCGGCGAGCTGGACCGGCGCGAGGTGCTGGCCACCGCGCGGTGGCTGACCCGCCGGGGGCTGCGCGTGCTGGCCTTCGCCTCCGCTCCCGCCGTCACTCCTGGGACGGAACTGACGGAACGGTCCTTACCGCCACTGACGTTCCTGGGGTTGCAGGCGATGCACAGCCCGGTGCTCATCGACGCGCTGGAAGCCGTGCGGGGCTGCCAGGACGCCGGGGTGGGCGTGAAGATCATCACAGGGGACGACGCCGTCATGGCCCGCTCCAGCGCGGCCTGGGTGGGGCTGGCCGAGGGCGCCCTCAGCGGCGCGGAGCTGGCCGACGGCCGCTTCGGCGGGCCGGTGTCGCTCGACCGGGCCACCGTGTTCGCGCGGCTGCTGCCCGAGGAGGAGCGGCGGCTCGTGCGGGCGCTGCGCGACCACAACCACGTGGTGGCCGTCATCGACGGCGAGGCGGCGGGGGCGGGGCGCGGCCAGGCCGACGTCGGCGTCGGCACCCTCATCGGCGACGAGGGCGCCGACGTGATCCTGCCCGGCGGCACGTTCGCGACGGCGGCGGCGGGCATCGCCGAGGGACGGGCCACCCTGGAGGGCGTCGCCCGCTACACCGGCTGCGCGCTCGTGCCGCGCGTGATCGCCTTCGTGGTGGTCCTCGCCGTCCTGCTCGGCCTCGACGTGCCGGTCGAACCCGTCCACCTGCTCTGGCTGAACCTGGCGGCCACGATGGGCCTGATGATCACGCTCAACGCCGAGCTGCGGACGCGCCAGGCGGCGTTCCGGCCGCCGCCGGGACCGGTCAGGTCGCCGCTGGCCCCGGCCCGCCTGGCCGAGGCGCTGCTGGTCGCGGCCGTGCTGGGCGCCCAGGCGTGCGCCCTGTTCGCCTGGGCGATGACGCAGGGGGCGGGGCTCGCCGAGGCGCAGACGGCCGCGCTGGTCTCCACCAGCCTGGTGGTGCTCGCCCGCTCGTCGGCCGCGCTCTTCTTCACCCCCGACGGCCCGCGCGCCGGCCCGTACGACAGGCGGGCCGTCGGCGCGCTGCTGGCCATGGCCGCGCTCCAGCCGGCCCTCGTCTACGTGCCCGCGTTCAACCACCTGTTCGCCACCGCGCCGCTGAGCCTGCCGTTCTGGCCGTTGATCATCGGTGCGGGCGCGGGCGCCTGCGGCATCATCGCGGTGCTCACGGAGCTGGTGCGCCGCGGCGTCCGCCCGCAAGTCACTCGCAACGGGTGATGACCCTCCGGCCCGATCTCGGGAGGCTGGCCGCACGGACGACACGTAGAGGAGGGCGGACATGGCGATCGGACCCGTCCAGCTCATCGTTCTCGGGTTCAACCATCCCGAATTCCACGGCGAGGTCATCGCCGAGCTGGAGCGGCTGCGGCAGAGCGACACCGTGCGCGTGATCGACGCGCTCGCCGTCTACAAGGACAAGGCGGGCGAGATCGAGGTGGAGCACCTCAGCAACCTGACCGAGGAAGAGGCGATCGAGTACGGCACCAAGATCGGAGCCCTCATCGGGCTCGGCATCGAGGGCGAGGAGGGCATCGAGGCGGGCGCGGTGGCCGGCGCCGAGACCGTCATGGAGTCGGGCCTGCACGTGATGCCCTCCGACGAGGAGGTCTGGGACGTCCTGGCGGAGATCCCGAACGACACCGCCGCCGCGCTCATCCTGCTGGAGCACCACTGGGCGGTCCCGCTGCGCGACGCGATCCTGCGGGCGAACGGCTTCCGCATCAGCGACGGCTTCATCAGCCCCTTCGACCTCATCGCGCTGGGGCTGCACACGGCGGAGGAGGCCAAGCGGCTGTCGGTTCTGGAGCAGTCGAGGAACGGGAGGTAGGCACATGTTCGGAGCCAGAAGGGTGGCCAGGCGCACCGGGCGCCGCACGGCCAGGAGGGTGAGCCGTCGCCGCCGGTGACGCAGGCCCCGCGAGGCCCGCCGGTGATGACCGGCGGGCCTCGCGCATGTCTCAGCGGTACGGGCGGGTGAAGACGGTCAGGGCCCAGATGACCGTCACGTACAGGGCGATGAGCGCGATCGACCACAGGGGGCGCTCGGCCAGGTCGAGGAAGTTCGCCAGCGCGCCGAGCGCCGCGAGCACGACGCCGATCGCGCGGGCCGGGCCCACCCCGGCGAAGACGCCGAACCCGGCGAGCCCGATCAGGACGCCCAGCGACAGGTGCACCCAGCCCCACGTCGCCGGGTCGGCGATGAGGATCCGGTGCTCCGTCATCGGGTAGATCGCGTCCTGGTTCACCAGCGCGGCGATCCCCGTGATGACCTGGAAGATCGCGATCATCACCATCACGCAGCCGGCGAACGCGGCGATGCCCACGGCCCACTCCTGCTTGGGGGTCGTCCGGATCGGCGTGTGGTTGTCTGTCATGAGCCACCTCCCACGTTCGTCAGTTCTGCCGTGGTTTCATCCCTCACGGGTGATTCGGGCCGCCTGCGGAAGGCCGGATACTGCGGCCATCGGCGAGACAGCCGAGCGGTCCCGCCGGGCAAGAAGCAGGGAGGCACCATGGAACTACTCCTCCAACTCATCGTCCTGGGCGTTCTGGTCTGGTGGCTGTCGCGGACGGCCCGGCGCATGTGGCGCAAGCACCAGGCCCCGCCGCCCCCCACGGGCGAGCACGACGCCGGCGTCTGGGTGAACCCCGTCCGCTGGGCCAGGATCGTCGCGGAGCTGGAGGAGGAGGAGCGGGAGGGCGAGGCGCAGCAGCGGGACCGGCGGCGCTGGGACGACCGGCGCCGCGGGTGGTTCGGCGGGCCGTGACGCCCCAGCGGGGACGTCACTGGAGGCGCGGCGGCGGGGCGGGCTGCCCCGGCCGGATCGTGGAGTAGCCGACCTTGGGCAGCAGCGTCAGGATGACCAGCCCGACGGCGAGGTTGGCGAAGCC
Organism: Nonomuraea monospora; assembly: GCF_039531895.1. Taxonomy (NCBI): domain Bacteria; kingdom Bacillati; phylum Actinomycetota; class Actinomycetes; order Streptosporangiales; family Streptosporangiaceae; genus Nonomuraea; species Nonomuraea monospora. The sequence continues at coordinate 68,964 of NZ_BAAAQX010000007.1, read as the reverse complement.
CGTGAGGAGCTGGTCGAGCAGGGGGGCTTCCACGGTGAAGGGCAGGACGGCGCAGGCCACGGTGATGAGCCCGATGATCCAGCCGAAGTAGGCCAGCGGGCGCGGCGTGAGCGCGACCATGAGCAGCAGGATCAGCGTGGCGATGAGCGCCCCCGCGCCGGCGGAGATGACGTACAGGGTCGTGCCGGAGGCGCGGGTCAGCCCCCTGCTCTCCGGGGTCAGCAGCTCGGCGTGGAAGACGGCCCGCGCGATCAGCACGGCCACCCACGCCACCAGCGCGGCGACCAGGGCGGTGGCCAGGCCGCCGCCCCAGAGCCGGCGCATGTCGATCACAGGGGGAGGGGGAGAGGCGGGCGCGAGCTGCGGTTCGCCGTCGTACCTGGAGTACTCCATCGTCATTCGCCCTTCATGGGGATCGGTGGTCAGGGTGCGGCCGGATCGACCGTGAAGACGTGGGTGGCCCAGCCGCCGAGCTCGACGTACAGGCCCTCGGTGTGCATGGAGTCGCCGGCCCGCTCGTGGACGGCGCCGGTGAGCAGGTCGCGCAGGATCCACTGCCGGTCCGGCAGCTCGGGCCAGGGCAGCGGCACGCGGGCCTGCGCGGGACGGTCCTGAAGGTTGACCACGACCAGGTGCCGCGCGTCCGGCCCGGTCCAGGCCCAGGCCAGCAGGCCGGCGCACGACTGGTTGTCCGGCCAGCCGTGGCAGTCCAGCAGCCGCCACTCGCCCTGCCGCATGCCGGACGAGACCACCGCGGCGATCAGCCGCTCGTGGAACTCGCGCAGGCCCTCGGCGACGGGCTCGTCGGGGCGGCGGGCCAGGAAGACCGGCACCCGGGTCCGGCGGCCCTCGAACTGGCCCTCCTGCCACAGGGTCGCGCCCGGCAGGGTCGCGATCATCGTCGCCGCCGCCCGCTCCTTGGCCTGGTGCATGGTGCCGGCGGCCCTGGGCTCGTCGTGGTTCTCCAGGAACCGCACCAGGCGCCGCTGGTAGGGCAGCTCGGCGGTCAGGTGCGCCCGCACGGAGCCGGGGTCGCCGCCGAGCAGCCGGTCGTAGAGCCGCTTGTCGTAGCAGTAGTCGAAGCCCTGCTGCTGCAGCGTCCACTCCATGTCCCAGTACGCCTCGGCCACGAACGTCATCCCGGGATGCCGCTTCCTGACCCGGTCGATGACGGACGGCCAGAAGTCCTTGGCGGGCGGCTTGCCGGCCCGCGCGCCCCACGTCCTGGCGAACACCTCGTTGGTCATGAGCATCGCCATGTCGCAGCGGACCCCGTCGCAGTGCTCGCCGATGCGCAGCAGCGTCTCCACGGTTGAGGTGCGCAGCCCCTGGGAGAAGGCGTTGAGCTGGACGACGTCCGGCCACGGCGGGAAGAACGGGTCCCGGCCCCTGGCGTAGACGTAACCGCCGCGTTCGAGGAAGGCGGCCGGGTCGCCGGCCAGGTCGGCGGCGCCGCCCCGGACGAAGTAGTCGGGGTGCGCCGCCACCCACGGATGGTCCGGGGCCACATGGTTGGGGACGTAGTCGAGCAGCAGCGCGATGTCGCGCCGGTTCAGCTCGGCCCGCGCCGCCGCCAGCCCCTCGGGGCCGCCGAGGCCCTCGTCGGCGACGTAGTCGCGCACGCAGTACGGCGACCCGGCGATGTCGTCGTCGGCGACGCCGGGCAGCGCGTCGCCGAAGCCCCGCCGCAGCTCCGGGTCGGCCAGCGCGATGGCGCGGCCCTCGGGGCTGCGCTGCCAGACGCCCATCAGCCAGAGGGTGTCGATGCCGGGCGGGGTCACCTCGTCCCACGCCTCCTTGGGCACGTCCTGGAGGCGGGCCGGGCAGCCGAAGCGGCGAGCCACGTCGCTGAGCCACACCTGGGTGTCGATCTCGTAGATCATCGGTGCGCGTCGGTGCCTCATCGTCACGGCTCCTTGGTCCGGTGCCCTGCCAGCAGGTCTGCGGCGGAGAGGTTGCCGAAAAGGATCATGAAGACGGCGACGTCGGCCGTCCATCCGGTCTGGTGCGCGGCCCCCAGCCCGGCCCCGTTGTCCCCGTGGAAGTACTCGTGGAACTGGATCAGGTCCCGCCAGTGCGGGTCCTCCTGGTAGAGCCGCAGCCCGCCGTACAGGGGGCGGTGGCCGTCCTGGTCGCGCAGGAAGATGCGGGTGAGCCGGGCGGCCAGCTCCCTGCCCACCTCGAACAGCGTCATCCGGTTGCCGGACCCGGTGGGGCACTCGACGGTGAAGTCGTCGCCGTAGAAGACGTACAGGTTCAGCAGCGCCCGGATGATCAGCGCGTTCATCGGCACCCAGACCGGGCCCCGCCAGTTGGAGTTGCCGCCGAACATGCCGCTGTCGGACTCGGCCGGCACGTAGCGGACCTGGAAGGTCTCCTCGCCCACCCGGAACTCGTAGGGGTGGTCGAGGTGGTGGCGCGACAGGGAGCGGATGCCGTACGGGCTGAGGAACTCCTCCTCGTCCAGCATGCGGGCCAGCACCCGCCGGAGCTTGCCCTCGTCCAGCAGCGACAGCAGCCGCCGCCCGCCCACGCCCTGCCGGTCGGCGGCCGACATGCCGCCGCGCAGCCACGGATGCCGCTCCGCGAAGCGGCGGACCTTCGCCGCCAGCGGCCCCTCCTCGCCCTCGGCGGCGCGCGGCGGGAAGACCGTGGACGCGCACAGCGGCAGCAGCCCCACCAGCGAGCGCACCTTCAGCCGCGTGCCGGAGCCGTCGGGCAGCCGCAGGACGTCGTAGAAGAAGCCGTCGGCCTCGTCCCACATCTCGTCCTTGACGTCGCCCACCCGGTCGGTGGCGGCGGCGATCCACAGGAAGTGCCCGGCGAACTTGACCGCGAGGTCGTCGTAGTCGGGGTCGTGCTCGGCCAGCTCCACGGCGAGCTGCAACATGTTCTGCGCGTAGAACGCCATCCAGGCGGTGCCGTCGGCCTGGTCCAGCGACCCGCCGGTGGGCAGCGGGGCGCTGCGGTCGAACACGCCGATGTTGTCCAGGCCGAGGAAGCCGCCCTCGTAGACGTTGCGGCCCTCGGGGTCCTTGCGGTTGAGCCACCAGGCGAAGTTCAGCAGCAGCTTCTGGAACACCCGCTGCAGGAAGTCCAGGTCGCCCCGGCCGCGAAGCTGCGTCTCCAGCAGGTAGATGAATCGGGCCGCCCAGGCGTGCACGGGCGGGTTGACGTCGCTGAAGTTCCACTCGTAGGCCGGGATCTGGCCGCTGAGGTGCAGGTACCTGTCGTCCAGCAGCAGCTCCACCTGGTGCTTGGCCAGGTCGAGGTCGACGACGGCCAGCGCGACCGCGTGGAAGGCCAGGTCCCACGCCGCGAACCAGGGGTACTCCCACTTGTCCGGCATGACGATGATGTCGTGCGCGTCCATCCCGAACCAGCCGTGGTTGCGCCGGTCCGACGGGGTCCACGGGTCCTGCCCGTGCGCCCTGAGCCAGCCGTCCAGGTCGTAGCAGTAGAACTGCTTGCTCCACAGCAGCCCGGACAGCGCCTGGCGCAGCACCGCCGCCTCGTCCTCGCCGGAGCCCGCCGGGGTCAGCTCGGCGTAGAAGGCGTCGGCCTCGGCCCGCCGCCGGTCGAAGATCTCCGCGAAGGCCGCGCCGAGCGGGTCGGCGACCTCGCCCGCGGCCATTCTGAGCCGCACGGTCGCCGTGCCGCCCGCGGGGACGGTCAGCACGTGGTGCGCCGCCGCCTTGGTGCCGGTCCTGTCCGGATTGACGGCGTCCCGCTCGCCGTCCACGACGTGGCGGCCGATGCCGTCCTTGACGTACGGCGCGGTGTTGGGGCTGCCGAACACCCGCTCGTTGTTCGTCTCGTTCTCCGTGAACAGCAGCGGCGCGCCCTCCTGGAAGTACACGTGGTACGTGCCCAGCTCCTCGTGCTCGGCCCGGACGACGGAGCCGCCGCTCGCGCGCATGGCCGGCTTGGCGGTGCCGCCCGGCCACGACCAGGTCTTGCGGAACCACACCGTCGGCAGCACGTGCACGTCGGCCTGCTCGGGGCCGCGGTTGGCGACGGTGATCTCGACCAGCACGTCCTCGGGCGCCGCCTTGGCGTACTCGACGAAGACGTCGAAGTAGCGGTTGCCGTCGAAGACGCCCGTGTCGAGCAGCTCGTACTCGAACGCCTGCCGGTCCCGGCCGCCGTTGACGGCCACCAGGTCGCCGTAGGGGAACTCGGCCTGCGGGTACTTGTACAGGAACCGCATGTAGGAGTGCGTGGGCGTGTTGTCGAGGTAGTAGTAGTACTCCTTGACGTCCTCGCCGTGGTTGCCCTCGCCGTTGGTCAGCCCGAACGGCCGCTCCTTCAGTATCGGGTCCCTGCCGTTCCACAGCGCCACCGACAGGCACAGGCGCTGCCGGTCGTCGCTGATGCCGCCGAGGCCGTCCTCGCCCCAGCGGTAGGCGCGCGAGCGGGCGTGGTCGTGCGGCAGGTAGTTCCACGCCTCGCCGGAGCCGCCGTAGTCCTCGCGGACCGTGCCCCACTGGCGTTCGCTGAGATAGGGGCCCCATCGGCGCCACGGCGCGTCCGGCGCGGCCGACTGCTCCAGCCGTTGGCTCTCCGCGTTCATGCGAGCACCTCCCAAGGTCACTGTCCGCAGCAAACGTCCACCCTGCGGAGGCGGGCGTTCATCACCCCCCGAGGGTGAACACGGCCCCGCTCACCCTGTGCGGGTGATGATGCGGACCCTCCGGTGAGCGTCTGCTGGGAGCTGAAGAAATCGGACAGGAAGGAGTGCGCGATGGCGGACCTGATCGCGATCGGCTACCCGGACGAGGCGACGGCATACGAGGCCGAGCGCGAGGTTCAGCGTCTCACCAGCGAGCTGATCATCCAGCCCGACGCCGTGGCGGTGATCTCACGTGACGTCGAGGGCAAGCTGCACGTCAGCACGCACCACCAGCCGGTGGCCAGCGGGGCCACCTGGGGCATGTTCTGGGGGCTGCTGTTCGGCATGCTGTTCTTCGTGCCGTTCCTCGGCATGGCCATGGGAGCGGGACTCGGCGCCATCATGGGCAAGGTGGAGAAGTCCGGCATCGACCGGGCCTTCCAGGCGCAGGTGCGCGACATGCTGCAGCCGGGCACCTCCGCGCTGTTCCTGGTGGTGGAGAAGGTGACCCCGGACAAGGCCGTGGCCGCGCTCAGCAAGTACGGCGGCACCGTCCTGAAGTCCTCCCTGTCGCGCGAGACCGAGCAGGCGCTGCAGGAGGCCCTGCACGGAGAAGACAAGTAAGCCGTACAGGGAAGGCGGGGAGACCCATGGGCTTGCTCTACAGACGCAGACGGCCACTACGCAACGCCGCGATGCTGGCCGGCGCGGGCGTGCTGGCCTACCAGGCAGGCAAACGCCAGGCCCAGGAGACGGAGTACGACCAGGACCCGTACGAGCCGTCCGGCGCGGAACCGAGCGGCGGCGGAATGGCCGACCAGCTCGAAAGGCTGAAGGCGCTGCTCGACCAAGGCGCCATCAGCGAGGAGGAGTACCGGGCCGCCAAGCAGCAGGTCCTGTCCCGCTGACAGCTAGCAGATGAGGAGGTGCCCGGAGGTGGAATTCGGCCCCCTGCAGTTGCTGGTGGTGGTGTTCAAGGACCCGCACTTCACGGGCGGAGTCCTCACCGAGCTGCATCGGTTACGGGAGCACGACATCGTCCGGCTGATCGACATGCTGGTCGTGCGCAAGAACGAGCACGGCGCGCTCACCACGCTGGAGATGAGTGATCTGTCGGCCGAGGAACGGCACCAGTTCGGCATGGTCGTCGGCTCCCTGGTGGGGTTCGGCGCCGAAGGCGACAAGGGCGTGGACAAGGGCGCGGAGGCCGGCGCCGCGATCATCGGTGACGGGCTCTTCGACGACGAGGAGCGCTGGGCCATCGCCGACGCCGTGCCCGTCGGCGCGGCCGCCGCGATCGCGCTGCTGGAGCACCGCTGGGCGATGCCGCTGCGCACGGCCATCGGTGAGGCCGGCGGCACAGCGGTCACGGACGCCTGGATCCACCCGGCCGACTTCGTGGCGACCGGTGCGGCCCTCGCCGCCCAGCACCAGCAAAAGTCGTTCGGCCAAGGAGGAGACAGATGACAGGCAAGACCTATTCGCCCAGGCGACAGAGCTGGGTCGCGGGCGCGGCCCTGTTCGCCGCCATCATGATGATCACCGTGGGCTTCTTCCAGGCCCTCGAAGGCATCGCGGCCATCATCGCCAACGAGTTCTACGTCCCCACCCGCAACTACATCTACGTGATCGACGTGACCGCCTGGGGCTGGATCCACCTGGTGCTCGGCGTCGCGGTCGGCGTCGCGGGCTGGGGCGTCATGGTAGCCCAGCTCTGGGCGCGCATCGTCGGCATCGCCGCGGCCGTGCTGAGCGCGGTGGCGAACTTCTTCTTCATCCCCTACTACCCGTTCTGGGCGATGTTGATCATCGCGCTGGACATCTTCATCATCTGGACGCTCTGCGTGTACGGCAAGCGCGAGGCCAGGGAAGCGGGGATGCGAGAGAGCTGACCGGACGACGCAGGTCCCCGCCGTAACGGCGGGGACCTGCGTGTTTCCCGTCAGTAGTAGGGCCGGCCGACGTACACGGCGCGCTGGCGGCGGGCGGCGCCTGCCACCCAGTGCAGCACGTCGAGGAAGGCCGCGAAGACCACCCAGGCCCACGCCCCGCCGGACAGGCCGTTGGTCGGGTAGTACAGGAGCACGTACGTGAGCGTGGCGAACGGCAGCAGGACGACGCCGAGCAGCGGGATGATCCAGGTGCCGAAGGCGGCGTCGACGAGGGCCGGCCGGGCCACCCAGACGAACAGCAGCATGAGGCGGGGAAACGCGGCGGCGAGCAGCACGAACAGGCATCCCATGGGCGTCCTCCTGACGGGGGCCGAAGTGTCACTCCACAGCCAAACGCCGCAGGCCGGGCGCCGCCTCACCCGCCGCGGGCGACAGCTCCCGGCATCTCATCCTCGGAGGGTGATGCGACAGGGCGCCGCGAAATGTGACTCTCCTTGCGAGATTCACGACCGGCTGGTCAGGAGGAGGGTGCAATGGCAGAGCAAGTTTCCGCCAGCTCCACGGGATCGGCGGCGGAGGAGAAGAAGCCCGTCAGCGGCTGGGCCGTGGGCGGGGCCATCTTCGCCGGCACGATGATGGTGATGATCGGCATGTTCCAGGCGTTCGAAGGGCTGGCCGCGGTTCTGCAGGGCGAGTTCTACGTCGTCGCGCCGGACTACGTCTACACCTTCGACGTCACCGTGTGGGGCTGGATCCACCTCATCGTCGGGACCCTCGCCGCCGTGGCGGGGTTCTTCGTCTTCACCGGGCAGCTCTGGGCCCGGATCGTGGGCATCGGGCTCGCGGTGCTGAACGCCATCGCTCAGTTCCTGTTCATGCCCTACTATCCGGTCTGGTCGCTGCTCATGATCGCCATGGACGTGCTGGTGATCTGGGCCCTGTGCCTGTACCACAAGGGCGCGATCAAGGACGACGACTACTACTACACACCCATGTACTACTAGAGGCGCGGGAGACGGCGAAGGGCATGAGACCCCAGGGGGAGTCTCATGGCCTTCGTCGTTCCGTCCTGTCAGACAAGCCCCGTCCACTGCGCGGGGCCGAGGTCGCCGGGGCCGCCGTAGTCGCCGGCGGGGGTGACCAGCGTGCCCGCCTTGCCGTCGAGGATCGCCCCGGCGTCCGCCAGCGCCCCGATCGCGCCGAGGCGGCCGGTCAGCTCCACGAACCGGCAGACCGCCTCCACCTTCGGCCCCATCGAGCCGGCGGGGAACCTCTCGCGGCGCAGCTCCGCCGGCGTGGCCCGGGAGATCGGCTCGGCGCCGGGCGTGCCGTAGCCCCGCTGCACCGCCGCGACGTCGGTGAGCAGCAGCAGCGCGTCGGCCTCCAGCGCCTCCGCCAGCTTCGCGGTCGCCAGGTCCTTGTCGATGACCGCCTCGACGCCCTCCAGCCGGCCGGCCTCGTTGCGGACGACCGGCACGCCGCCGCCGCCCGCGCAGACCACGACCGCCCCCGACGCCAGCAGCAGCCGGATCGTCCGGCTCTCCACCATGTGCAGCGGCTCGGGCGAGGGCACCACCCTGCGCCAGTGCTCACCGTCCCGGGCGAAGCTCCACTCGCGGCTGCCGGCCAGCTCGCGGGCCTTGTCCTCCTCGTACACCGGCCCGACGAACTTCGTCGGCGCGGCGAAGGCCGGGTCGGCGGCCGAGACGAGGGTCTGGTTGATCAGGGCGGCGACCTGACGGCCCGGCAGCGCGTTCTGCAACGACTGCAGGAGCCAGTAACCGATCATGCCCTGGGTCTGCGCGCCCAGCACGTCGAACGGGTAGGGCACGGTCAGGCTCGGGTCGGCGGCGCTCTCCAGCGCCAGCAGGCCGACCTGAGGGCCGTTGCCGTGCGTGATGACGACCTCGTGCCGCGCGGCCAGCGGGGCCAGCGCGGTGACCGCGGCCACCGCGTTGGCCCACTGGACGGAGGCGTCGGGACGCTGGCCGCGTTCGAGCAGGGCGTTGCCACCGAGGGCAGCCACGATCCGCATGACGCCGTCCCCCCTCAGGCGCCCAGAGTGGCGAGCATGATGGCCTTGATGGTGTGCATCCGGTTCTCGGCCTGGTCGAAGACGATCGAGTAGTGCGACTCGAAGACCTCGTCGGTGACCTCCAGCGCGGCCATGCCCGTCTTGTCGTACAGCTCCGCGCCCACCTTCGTGCGGCGGTCGTGGAAGGCGGGCAGGCAGTGCATGAACCGCACGTGCGGGTTGCGGGTCGCCCTGATCATCTCGTCGTTGACCTGGTAGCCGCGCAGCAGCGCGATGCGCTCGTCCCACACCTCCTTGGGCTCGCCCATGGAGACCCAGACGTCGGTGTAGAGGAAGTCGGCGCCCGCCACGCCCTCCTCGACGTCGTCGGTGTGCGTGATCCTGGCGCCCGTCCGCTCGGCGAGGAAGCGCGCCTGCTTGATGACGTCCTCGTGGTTCCACAGCGAGCGCGGGGCCACCATGCGCACGTCCATGCCCATCATGACGCCGGCCACCAGCAGCGAGTTGCCCACGTTGTTGCGGGCGTCGCCGAGGTAGGCGAACGCGATCTCCTGGTCGCGCTTGTTGCTGTGCTCGCGCATGGTCAGCATGTCGCAGAGCGTCTGGGTGGGGTGCCACTCGTTGGTCAGGCCGTTCCACACCGGCACGCCGGCCAGCCGGCCCAGCGTCTCCACGTGCTCCTGGGCGAAGCCCCTGAACTCGATGGCGTCGAACATCCGCCCGAGCACCCGCGCGGTGTCCTCGACCGACTCCTTGTGGCCGAGCTGCGAGCCGTCCGGGTCGAGGTAGGTGACGTGCGCGCCCTGGTCGTGCGCGGCGACCTCGAACGCGCAGCGGGTGCGGGTGGAGGTCTTCTCGAAGATGAGCGCGATGTTCTTGCCGGCCAGCCCGGGCCGCTCCAGGCCCGCGTACTTCGCCTTCTTCAGGCTGGCGGACAGGTCCAGTAGCTGCTTCCACTCGGCCGGAGTGAAGTCCAGCTCCTTGAGGAAGTTGCGGCCACGCAGGTTGTAGGTCATTCCGGCTCCTCAGGCGGGGTCTCGTTCGATCGGGCACGACATGCATCGCGGTCCGCCACGGCCCCTGCCGAGCTCGCTGCCCGCGATCGTGATCACTTCGATGCCCTGCTTGCGCAGGTGGGTGTTGGTGGCGACGTTGCGTTCGTAGCCGACGATGACTCCCGGCTCGATGGCCAGGAAGTTGTTGCCGTCGTCCCACTGCTCGCTCTGGGCGGCCCGCAGGTCCTCGTCGGTGCGCAGCACGGACACGCGGTCCACGCCCAGGGCCTCGGCGATCGTCTCCAGCAGGTCGTCGTTGGCGACGATGCGCAGCCCGGCCGGATGGTCCGGGTCGTCGGCCGGCAGCACCGTCCAGGACCGCAGCGGGAGCTGCAGGTACGGGTACATGACGAAGGTCGAGGAGTCGATCATCGTCATGACGGTGTCGAGATGCATCATGGCCCGCGAGTGCGGCAGCTCGACGGCGATGACCTTGGTGGCCGCCTTGGCGGCGAACAGCGAGCGGGCCAGGTTCTCGATGCCCATGGCGGTGCTGCGCTCGCCCAGCCCGATCAGCACCGCGCCGGCGCCGAGGACGTGGATGTCGCCGCCCTCCAGCGTGGCCGGCTGGTGGGCCGTGTCGTCGCCGCCGTACCAGACGGTGAAGTCACCGTCCCTGAACATCGGGTGGAACTTGTAGATCGCGGCGCTGTGCACCGACTCCCGCGCCCTGGCCGGCTTGGCCATCGGGTTGATGCTGACCCCGCCGTAGATCCAGGCGGAGTTGTCGCGCTGGAACAGGTGGTTGGGCAGCGGCGTCAGCAGGAAGTCGTCGGCGTTCATCAGCTCCCAGCGCAGGCTGCTGACGTTGGCGCGGCGCAGCTCTGCCTTGAGCACGCCGCCGATGAGCAGCTCGGAGAGCCGGTCGCTCGCCACGTCCTGGGCGAGCTGACGCAGCGGCGCGGCCAGCGTGGGGCCGACGGTGTCGTCGGTCAGGACCCGGTCCAGCACCCACTCCCTGGCGACGGGGTCGTTCAGCACGTCGGCCAGCAGGTCGGCGAAGTAGTGCACCACCACGCCCCGGTCGCGCAGCACCTGCGCGAACGCGTCGTGCTCCTCGCGGGCCCGCTTGGCCCACAGGATGTCGTCGAACAGCAGATCGTCGACGTTGGCCGGGCTGAGCCTGCTCAGCTCCAGCCCCGGGCGGTGCAGGATCACCTGGCGGAGCCTGCCGATCTCGGAATCCACGTGGAAGGGCATGACGTCGTCTCTCCTCAGTGATAGGGCGGAACCTGCTGGGGTGGGCTCATCCGGTCGCGCATGCGCAGGTAGACCGGGATGCCGACGAGGAACGCACCGGCGGCCATCAGGAACGGTCCCCAGACCAGGAACCAGTCCGTCTCCCCGGTGTTGCGCGAGTACCAGATGAACAGCACGGAGAAGATCAGCGCCACGACCGCGACCACCGAGTCCCGCACGAAGCGCGGCGTGTGCAGGGTGCGATGATCTCGCCAGCGCCACTTGAGCTGCGCCAGCGCCGAGAACCCGTACGGGATGGCCGCGGTGATGCCGGTCATCAGGATCAGCGTGTTGAACACCGTCGCCCCGCTGGCCCCCAGGAAGCTGACGGCCATCGCCAGGGACGACAGCGACGTGGAGGCGATGATCCCGACGGCGGGCACGCCCGCCTTGGAGATCTTGCCGAAGCTCGGCGGGAACAGCCCGTCGCGGGCCGCGGCGAGCGGCATCTCGGCGCAGATCATCGTCCACCCGTTGAGCGCGCCGAACCCGGAGACGATGACCGCCAGTGCCACCAGGTCGCCCACCCACGTCGCGCCGCCCGCCATCGTGGTCGCCGCCACCGAGTACGACGCCTTGTTCGCCTCCTCGCCCAGGATCGCCGACGGCACGGTGCCGAACACCGCCAGCAGCGACAGGAGGTAGACCACGGCGCTGACCAGCGTGCCGAGCACCGTGGCGCGCGGCACGTTCCGCTCGGGGTCGCGCACCTTCGCCGCGGCCACGGCGGCGGTCTCCACGCCGAGGTAGCTGAACAGGCAGATGGCCATCGCGCCGGCGATGGCCCGCAGGTCGCTCTGGCCGCTGACGTTCCACGGCTGGAAGTTCGCCGGGTCGATCAGCAGCAGCCCGACCGTCGACATGATCGCCAGCGGGACGAACTTGATGATCGTCGTCCAGAGCTGGACCGCGCCGATGTTCTTCACGCCCGACAGGTTGACGAAGGCCGGGATCCAGAGCCCGACCAGCGCGATCAGGATCGACCAGCCGGGCACGGCGTCCTGGTTGACGAAGTTCTCGACGTAGTACACCCAGCCGGTGACGATCGCCGCGTTCCCCGCCCACGCGGTGATCCAGTACGACCAGGCGTTCGCGAAGCCGACCCGGTTGCCGAACGCGGCCCGTGCGTAGGCGTACGGGCCGCCCTCGGCCGGCAGCCGCCGTGACAGCCCCGCGAACATCAGGGCGAGCGCCACCGCGCCGACCGTGGTCACCGCCATCGCGACGATGCTGATCGGCCCGAACGAGGCCAGCGAGTACGGCAGGTTGAAGATGCCGACCCCGATGATGCTGCCCAGGATCAACGCGGTCGCCTGTGGCAGCCCGAACCTGGTCGGCGCCGTGGGCGCACCCTTCTTGACTTCGGCTTCGGCCATGGCTGTCTCGCTTCCGTCCCGCCGCTTCCTGACACCACCGCTTGCACCTTCGTCGGGCGCCCGCCGGGCGGGCCTCACCCGCACCGGGTGAGATCAGTGCAGGCAGGAGCGGTTCAGCGGGTCAGTGCGCCAGCAGGGCCTTCAGCGCGACCAGCAGCAGCCCGATGAGCAGATTGCCCACCGCCGCCAGGACGATCAGGTAGGTGCCCAGGTGGGCCCGGATGCCCGCGATGGTCGCCCAGGTCACCTGGCCCGCCAGCGCGGTCGTCAGCGCCATCCAGGCCGTCACCGAGTCGGGCAGGCCGAGCGCCCAGCCCGCCATGGCCGCCAGCGCCGGCGGCAGCGCCGCCTCCACCAGCGGACGCTCGCGCCGGCTCACCGCCCGCACCTGCGACCAGGTCAGCCGCAGCAGGTGCCGGCGCTCGCCGACCAGCCGCGCGTAGACGTGCGCCATCCAGAACACCAGCCCGGTGGCCAGCACCAGCAGGCTGATCACCGCGCCGGTGGGCGGGTCCTTGCCCGGGCTGGTCCCGGCGACGACGGAGGCGGCCAGCAACGACCCGTACACGGCGCCCGTGTAGTCGGCGCGCATGTCCTCGTCCACGTGTCCCCTCTCCACGCCGCGTTGATGATCCGGTCCTCGTACTGTGGCCGGGCCCTCCCCCCGCTGGTTCACCCTCGCCGGGTGACGCCCCGGCGGTCGCGCCGCACGGAGACTCGGCATCGGTGCCCGCGGTCTTGAGGAGGCAATGATGACTACGTCCTCGGCGGGCCAGGGGCCTGCCACGTCCGAGACGCCCGTCTACTTCGCGATGCCCGCCACGGAGGCGTTGAAGGTGCTGGGCGTCGAAGCAGGCCATGGCCTGAGCGCGGCGGAGGTGGAGACCCGCAGGGGGCGGTACGGCCCCAACAAGTTCGCCGAGGCCAAGCCCGAGCCGGCCTGGCGCGCCTTCGTGCGCCAGTACGCCGACGCGATGCAGATCGTCCTGCTGGTCGCCGGCATCGGCAGCCTGCTGCTCCAGCAGTGGGGGACGGGCCTCGTGCTGCTCGGCCTGACCCTGTTCAACGCCTTCCTCGGGCTGCGCCAGGAAGGCAAGGCGGCGGCCGCGGTGGCCGCCCTGCAGAAGATGATGATCGTCAAGGCGAAGGTCCGCAGGGACGGCTCCCTCGCCGAGATCGCCGCCGACGAGCTGGTGCCGGGCGACGTCGTGTCCGTCGAGGCCGGCGACCTGGTGCCCGCCGACGGGCGGATCATCAGGGCCGCCACCCTGGAGATCGACGAGTCCGCGCTCACCGGGGAGAGCACGCCCGTCGGCAAGGACCCGTCGGCGCTGCTGTCACCCGGCGCGGCCATCGGCGACCGCATCACGATGGCGTTCATGAACACCAACGTCACCCGCGGCTCTGGCGACTTCGTGGTGACGGCGACCGGCATGTCCACCGAGGTCGGCCACATCTCCGGGATGCTGCAGACCGAGGAGGAGACGGAGACCCCGCTGACCAGGCAGCTCGCCGCGCTGACCAACCAGATCCTGGTCATCTCCGGGTTCGCGCTCGTCCTGTCGATGGCGCTGAACCTGGCCCGCGGCAACCCGTTCGCGCAGGTCTTCACCGCCTCCATCGCCTTCGCCGTGGCAGCCATCCCCACCGGCCTGCCCGCCGTGGTCACGACCATCCTGTCGATGGGCACGCAGATGCTGGCCAAGGCCAACGCCATCGTCAAGCGGCTGCGCTCGACCGAGACGCTCGGCTGCACCAGCGCCATCAACTCCGACAAGACGGGCACCCTGACGCTCAACCAGATGACCGCCGTCGAGATGGCGCTGCCCGGCCGCCGGTACGTGATCTCCGGCTCCGGCTACTCCAGCGAGGGCACCATCAAACGCGTCGCCGGCCAGCCGGACGTGCCCCTGGAGCCGTTCCTGCTGCCGATGGCGCTGACCGCGGACGCGGAGGTCGAACAGGGCGTGCTCGTCGGCGACCCGACCGAGGGCGCGCTGGTCGTGCTCGCCGAGAAGGGCGGCCTGGACGTGCGGGCCACCCGCGAGACCTACCCCAGGGTCGCTGAGGTGCCGTTCGACGCGGCGTACAAGCTGATGGCCACCTTCCACCGGATGCCCGACGAGCGCGGCTCCGAGGTCGTCCGCTGCCTCGTCAAGGGCGCGCCCGACCAGCTCCTGGCCAGGTCGGACTCCGTGCTCGACTCCGGGCTCGGCCCCATCCCGCTCACCGACGACTTCCGCGCCCGCTACCTCCAGGAGAACCAGCGCCTGGCCGAGCAGGGCCTGCGCGTCATGGGCACCGCCAGAAAAGACTTCGACCCCGCCGAGTTCGATCCCGACGGCGACCTGCTGGCCCAGGTGGACGGGCTGGTGCTGCTGTCGCTCGTGGGCATCGTGGACCCGCCGCGCCCCCAGGCCAAGGCCGCCATCGCCAAGGCCCACGACGCCGGCATCCAGGTCCGCATGATCACCGGCGACCACGCGGTGACCGCGGAGTCCATCGCCAGGCAGCTCGGCATCCAGGGACGGGCGATCACCGGCGCCGAGTTCGCCGCCATGGACGACGAGACCGCGCTGCGCGAGATCGGCGACATCGGCGTCATCGCCAGAGTGGCGCCCGAGCACAAGGTGCGCCTCGTGGACGTCCTGCGCGAGCAGGGCCACGTGGTCGCCATGACCGGCGACGGCGTCAACGACGCCCCCGCGCTGAAACGCGCCGACATCGGCATCGCGATGGGCATCACCGGCACGGAGGTCTCCAAGGAGGCCGCCACCATGATCCTCACCGACGACGACTTCTCCACCATCGTGCGCGCCGTGGAGATGGGCCGCGGCCTCTACGACAACCTCAAGAAGTACATCAAGTTCCAGATCGGCACGCTGATCGGCTTCATCGTCACCTTCCTCGGCGCCAGCGTCTTCAACCTGGTCAGCGGCGTGCCGATGCTGCCCCTGCAGACGCTCTGGGTGAACTTCACCGTACAGATCTGCCAGGCGGTCGGGCTGGGCTACGGAGTCGCGGCAGCCGACCTCATGCAGCGCCGGCCGCGCCCGATCAACGAGAAGATCCTCGACCGCCGCCAGTTCACCTGGCTCGGCAGCGCCGGGTTCGTCATCGGCGTCGGCACGCTCGGCGTCGTCTGGTGGAGCCAGGTGCAGGGCGAGGACCTCGCCAGGACGATGGCGCTGACCACGTTCGCGCTGTTCAACCTGTTCTTCTCCATCGCCTGCCGGGACGAGACCCGCTCGATCTTCGCCCGCGGCGGCCCCGCCGACAGGCCGTTCCTGTACGCGAGCCTGCTGTCCGTGCTGGCGATCGTCCTGTCCGGCGGCGTGGACTTCTTCCAGCGGCTGCTCGGCACCGTGGACATGAACTTCGGCCAGTGGCTCGTCTGCATCGTGGTGTCCGGCCTCATCATCCCGGTCTCCGAGGTGCGCAAGGCCATCCTGCGGCGCAACGAGCGCAAGGCCCTCGCCGGGGGCGCGGCATGACAGGCCCGGGCAGCCCGCCCTCCGCCAGGGCACTGGTCTTCCCGCTGGCGCTCGCGCAGTTCATCGCCAGCTACGCGGCGACGAACATGAACGTGGCCATCAGCACGATCGCGGAGGACATCGGCACCTCGGTCACCGGCATCCAGACCACGATCACCCTGTTCACGCTGACGATGGCGTCCCTGATGATCGCCGGCAGCAAGCTGACCGACATCATCGGGCGCAAGACCTGCTTCATGGCCGGGCTGATCGTGTACGGGGCCGGCGCCCTGCTCGCGTCGCTCTCCCAGGGCCTCGGCCTGATGATCATCGGCTACTCGCTGCTCGAAGGCATCGGCTCCGCCCTGCTCATCCCGCCCATCTACATCCTGATCACCGTCGCCTTCACCGACGTCCGCCAGCGCGCCAAGTACTTCGGCGTCGTCAGCGGCGCCGCCGGGCTCGGCGCCGCGGCCGGGCCGCTCATCGGCGGCTTCATCACCAGCACCATCAGCTGGCGGGCGTCCTTCATCCTCCAGGTGCTGGTCGTCGTGTGGATCCTCCTCATGTCCCGCAAGGTCGCCGCCGTGCCCCGGACGGGGCCCCGGCCGTCCTTCGACGTGACGGGCGCCATCCTGTCGGCGGCCGGCATGTTCTTCGTCGTGTTCGGCATCCTCCAGTCCGGCACCTACGGCTGGCTCACCTCCCGCGCCGACTTCGTCATCGGCGGCGCCGTCGTCATCCCCGAGGGCGGGATCTCGCCGGTGTGGCTGTTCGTCGTCATCGGCGCGCTGTTCCTGCTCTGGTTCTTCCTGCACGTACGCGCCAGGGAGAAAGCGGGCAAGGTGCCGCTCATCTCCCTGTCCCTGTTCCGCAGCCGCACCTCCAACCTCGGCCTGGTGACGCAGAACGTGCAGTGGCTGACCATGCAGGGCTCGTTCTTCGTGATCTCCGTCTACCTGCAGCAGGTCTGGCACTACAACGCCATCCAGACCGGCCTCATGCTCACCCCCGCCACCATCGGCATCCTGGCCTCCTCGGCCGCCGCCGAACGCTTCGCCAGCCGGCATCCGCAACGCCGCATGATCCGGGTCGGGTTCCTGGCCATGGCGGTGGGCATGGCGCTGCTGCTCGCCTTCGCCCGCGAGACCGACGCCATCCTCGCCTACGCGCCAGGGTTGCTGCTGATGGGGCTGGGCATCGGGACCATGCTGACCGCTTCTGTGAACGTCGTGCAGTCGAGCTTCCCCGAGGATGAGCAGGACGACATCTCGGGGCTGTCGCGCAGCGTGTCCAACCTGGGGTCGTCGCTCGGCACCGCCCTGGCGGGGTCCGTGATCGTGGCGGCCAGCTTCCCGGGCGGGCAGCCTTACGCGCTGGCGTTGACGACCCTGGTGGTGATCTCGCTGCTCGGGCTGGCGGCGGCGATGTTCCTGCCGCGTGAGCAGCACGCCAAGGAGACGCCGTCCACGGCCGCTTGAGGCCGGACCCGGCCCCCGCCGTCCGGCCCGCGCCTTCCGGACGGCCCCCGCCCACCGCCCGGCCCGCGCGGCCCGTTCGTTCGCGAGCCTTGATGCGGCGGCCCGCGCGTCCGCGACCTGCGGCTCCGTGGTCTGTGCGCGTGCGGCCCTCTGCCCCGTGGGCTGAGCGACCGCGACCCACAATCCCCTGGGTCATGCCGCCGGGAGACGCGACCCCGCAGGACCGAACCCCGCGTGGCGGGCGCCGGTCGGCCGCCGCGTTGAAAGGGCTGGTCACCCTGTTCACCGGGGTGGTCGTGCTGACCTGCCAGGCCTTCACCATCACCACCTTCGCCACACTCCTGGGCGGCTACCTGATCGTGGCGGGGGCGCTCGACGTCGCGAGAGGCCTCACAGAGAGGGACACGTGCCCAGGCGTGCGGCTGCTGTTCGCCCTCCAAGGCACACTGCTGGCCACCGCCGGCGCACTCGCCCTGGCCGGCATGGTCCAGGCGGGCCCGTTCTGCGTCCTGCTGGGCCTCGTCTGGCTGGTCGGCGGCATCGTCGAGCTGATGAGCGTGGCGTCAGACCTGTGGCGGCCCGGCGCCCTGCCCACGGCGGCGCTGGCCGTCGCCACGACCCTCGCGGGTGAGGCCCTGCTCGTCCTGCCCGTAACGTCCCTGGAACTGCTGGCCCTGATCGCGGGCGCCCAGATGGTGGTGGGCGGCGGGCTCACCGCCTATCTCATGTCGGCCTAGCCGGGCCGCCGCCTCCCCTCAGACGGGTGATGCGGCGGCGCGGCAGGCGCGGTGTCGTGGGACGAGACTCTCGCATGGCCCTTGAGGGGGCGCCGAGGAGGGAAGAACCATGACATCAGCGACTTCTCCCGAGGCTGCCGGAGCCGAACCGGTCCAGGGAGACGGCATGACCGTGCGCCTGATGCGCGGCGCCACCGGGTGGGCGATCGCCGCAGGCCTCCTGTCCGTACTGCTGGGGCTGGCGGTCCTGGTGTGGCCGGAAGCCTCGGTCGCCATCGCGGCCGTGCTGTTCGGCCTGCAACTGATCGTGGTCGGCATCTACCGGATCATCCAGGCCCTCATGGCGGAGCTGGCCACGGGCGCCGCCCGCGTCCTGTACGCCCTGCTCGGCGTGCTGGCCCTGGCCATCGGCGTCCTGGCGGTGCGCAACGTGCCGCAGACCGTCGCCGTGCTGGCCATCATGATGGGCCTGTTCTGGCTGCTCGGCGGCGTGATCGAGCTCGTCAGCGTGTTCGGCGACCGCTCCAGGCCGAAGTGGGGATGGCGGCTCGTGCTGCCGATCCTGGCCATCCTCGTCGGGATCGTGATCCTGGCCATCCCCAGCCTGTCGCTGCTGGTGCTGGTCTGGATGCTGGGCATCTGGCTGGTGACCTGGGGCATCCTGGTGATAGTGATCATGCTCTGGATCCGGTACGCCGACCGCCAGCGAGCCGCCCTCGCCACCTGAGACCTGCTGGAACGGCGGGTCAGCCGCGCCGGAGCACCCTCGCCGCCAGCCCGGAGACCGCCCCGGCCGCCGTGCCCGTCCAGTAGTACAGGCGCGGCGGCACGTGGGGGAGCACCCCGGAGTGCCGCGAGTTGAGCAGCGCGATCATCTCCCTGGGCGGCCGGTCCACGTACCGCGGCACGTTCTCGTACCACTGCGAGCTGCGCAGCGCCGCCCGCTGGGAGGGCCTGATCGCCTTCATGCGCTCCTGCTCGTACCCCGACAGGGCCGTCTCCAGGTGCGGGTCGGCGTGCAGCGCGTCCACCAGGTACGCGGCGTCGCCCAGCGCCAGCGCGGTGCCGGCGCCGATCGAGTAGTGGGTGGTGTGCGCCGAGTCGCCCAGCAGGACGAGGTTGCCGCGATGCCAGGTGCGGTTGGTCATGGTGCGGAAGTTCAGCCAGTGCGCGGCGCCGCCCGTCTGCGTGCGGCCGATCAGCGGCTTCCCGTCCAGCACCTCCGCGAACAGCTTCTCCAGGTGGGCCAGGCCGTCGGCCTCGTTCGCCACGTCGAGCCCGAGCCCCTGCCACGTGTGCGGCGCGCACTCCACGATGAACGTGCTGTGCTCGACGCTGTACGGGTAGCCGTAGCACCAGATCCAGCCGTGCTCCGTCTCCACGAACGCGAAGGTGAAGGAGTCGAGGACCTTGCTGGTGCCGAGCCACACGTACGGGTTGAGCCCGGTCGTGACCTCGGTGCCGAAGTGCTCGGCGTGCCGCTCGCGCAGCCGGCTGTTGACGCCGTCGCCGGCCACGACCAGGTCGGCGTCGGCCACCTCCTCCTCGGCGGTGATCTCGTGCTCGTACTCGACGCGCACGCCGAGGGACTCGGCCCGCTCGGCGAGGATGGCGAGCAGCCGCCGCCGGCTGATGCCGAACCCCTTGTCGCCGTGCCCCACCGTCACGGTGGCCCGCTCGTGCAGGTGTACGACCCAGCTGTCCCAGCGGGCCGAGCCTGCGCTGATCTCGCGGGCCGACTCGGGGTCGACGTCGTGCAGGTAGCCGAACAGCTCGTCCCAGTACGTCACGCCCCAGCCGTAGGTCGAGCCGGCCGGGTTGCGCTCGTACACGGTGATGTCGTGGGCGGGGTCCACCCGTTTCATCAGGATCGAGAAGTAGAGGCTGGCGGGCCCGCCGCCGACGCACGCGACCTTCACAAGAGCTCCCCGCTATACGAAAAGTGAGCAATATATAACGGAGAGTAGCAGTCGGTGGCGTTGCGGCAGCGGAGGACACCGGCCGTGTCGCCCCGAACCCGCCCTGCCTGCCCGCCCTGCCTGCCCGCCCTGCCCGCCCGGCTCGCCCTCCCTGCCCGGCCTGTGCGCCTGCTCGGCATGCCCAGCGAGTGCGGGCGGCGCGAGTGTGGGCGGTGTGGCCATGACCGGTGGTGCGGCGAGTGCGGGTGGTGCCGTCAGGTGGTTACGGTGGCGCGGGCCAGGCGGCACAGGTCGGCGGGGCGCAGCCCGTCCTGCCGCCGCCACAGCGCCGGATCGACGCAGTCGGCCTGCCGTACGTGCTCCACCACCTCCAGCCCGTGCCGCCCGAACAACGCGGGCAGATCGTCGGGGGAGAAGAACGACAGCCACGGCTCGCCCCGCTCGGCGGCGGCGGCCAGGGCGAACGAGGCGTTACCGGCGCCCCGCTCGTCCCGCAGCTCGGGCGGCAGGGCGTACTCCATGACGAGTTCGCTGCCCCCGGGGCAGGCGGCCGAGGGTGGCGAGGGTGCCGTCGATCGCGTCCGGGGTCAGGTACATGGCCACGCCCAGCCAGCTCACCAGCGCGGGCCGGCCGGAATCGAGACCGGCCGCGCGCAGGGCGGCCATCAGGTCGCCGGACTCGAAGTCGACCGGCGCGAAGGCCGCCTCGTCGGGCTCGGTGAGCTTGGCCGCCGCCATGAGGTCGCGCTTCCACCGCTGGGTGGCCGGATGATCGACCTCGATGACGCGGGGCCCGCCCGGCGCCCGCCTGAGCGCGTACGTGTCGAGCCCCGCCCCCAGCACCACGTACTGCTCGAAGCGGTCGCCGAGCAGGCCTTCTGTGTAGGCGGCGCGGGCGGTCACCTGGGCGCGGGTGCCGGAGAGCACGAGGTGGTCGCCGTGCGCGCGGTGGTAGCCGATCAGCTCCTCCGCCTGGCCGCCCAGGAGGGTGGCGGCCAGGGTGTCACGGAAGAGGTGCGGCTCGCCGTCCACGACGAGATGGGCCGCGCGCGCGGCGGCGGCCATCATCGCGGTCTGGCTGGGCTGCGCTGCTCGCATGTGAGGGCGTTCCTTTCCTTATCGGATGAGGAGTGGAACGCCGATGCTAAATGCGATTCTTTGAATATAGAAACCAGCATAGCAGTCGAAAATAAATTTACTGTTCTCGAACAATAACACTCCTATTTCTGGGCCAGGTTGGCCAGGCGCTCCAGCGCCGCGAGGTCGCCCGCGAAGACGTTCTCGTCCACGTCATGCGGAGGCAGTCCCGCGACCCTCGCCGTCCTGGTGAACTGCCAGAAGTCCCAGCCGGAGCCGCCCGGCAGGGGCGGCGGCGGGGTCCGGCCGTAGCGGGCGAGCCGGACGCGGTACTTGCCGAATTCCGTGCTGCCCGCCATACAGCGGTCCACGAAACTCCTCTGCGTGTACACGGTGGGCGCGACACCGGTCACGCTTTTCACGCGGCCGATGAAGGCGAGCGCCTGCCGTACGAGTGCGGCGGGCGCGGCCCCGCACGCGGGCTTGCCGCCTTCCTGAACCTCGATGTCCACCTCCAGCGGCAGTTCGTACGGATGCGTCCCGTCGAGCCCCTGCCCGCGCACCGTGGCGAGGAAGTGGTCGGCCTGCGCGACACCGTCCTGCCCGTGCACGAAGTAGTGGTAGGCGGTGTGGATCAGCTTCGCGCCGCGCGCCCCCGCCAGGTCGCGGACGAACCAGTCGTTCACCCACTTGGTCCGGTGCCCCTCGGTGGCCTTGATGGAGACGAACCTCTGCCCGGCCGCCGCCACCGCCCGCCAGTCGATCGCCTGGTTCGCCCCGCCGTGGTTGTGGCCGGAGACGTCGATGCCGTGCACGGCGTAGTCCTCCGGGCCCGCCGTGGCGGCGGCGGGCGCGGGCGGCGCGAGAAGCGCGAAGGCGAGGGTGACGGGCAGGACGCGTGAGATGCGCATGGTGAGGGTTCCCCTTCCGGGAGCTGGACCGCCCCGGCCCCGTGACGCGGGGCCGGGCGGTGCGAACGGGACGGACGTCAGGGCGTGGCCCAGGCGGAGTACCAGGTGTTGCCGCCGTACTGGTGGAGAACCGCGCGGTACGCGACGCCCTTGGAGACGCCGTTGTCGCGCCACGTGTAGTACCAGGGCTCGGCGCGGACGTACGCCTTGAAGAAGCCCTCGTCCCAGTGCACGGAGCTGGAGCCCCTCACCTGGAAGCCCAGGCGGACGGTGACCTCGCCGCCCGCGTCCTTCCGGTACGAGGCCGTCGCCGGGTTGCCCGCGTTGGCCAGCATGCAGAGCTGGCCGTTGCCGATGTCGGTGCATTTGGTGACCGCCTGGGCGGCGGGGACCGGGGCGGACACGGCACAGGCGGCCAGCAGGGCCGCGCCGAGGACCGTGCGGCGGAGTGTGCTGTTCATGGTGTGGTCGTCCTTCTTCCTCTGTCGTCGCATCGGTGCTCCGATGCGTGATCAGAGTCGCGCGCCCGGTGTCCCGGGCACCGGTGTCCGCCGTCCCCCGCCTGTCCTGTCCTCTGTCCCGGGACGCCGGACGAACGGCGCCCGGCCCAGCCGAGCCCTGCCACCGGCTCCGGCGACCGGCCGGGTGCTGTACGGCGGCTCCGGTGACAGACTGGATGCTGTTGCCGAGCCCGGTGGCAGGTCGGATGCCGTCGCCGACTTCGGTGGCAGGCCGAGTGGCGTTGCCAACTTCGGTGGCAGGCCGGGTGGCGTTGCCGGGCCCGGTGGCAGGCCGGGTGTGGGGTTCGGTCACGTGCCCAGGCCCGCGTCCCTGGCCCGTACCGCCGCCTGGTTGCGATCCTCGACCTGCAGCTTGGCCAGCAACTGGGAGACGTAGTTGCGCACCGTCTTGTCCGACAGGAACAGCCGCCGGGCGATCTCCCGGTTCTGCAGCCCCTGCGCGACCAGGCCGAGGATCTCCACCTCGCGCGGCGTCAGCGCGGGGAACGCGGCCTGGGCGGGGGCGGCCCGCAACGCCGAGAAGTACGCCGCCAGCCGGGCGGCCACGGCCGGGCTGAACACCGCCCCGCCCTCGGCCACCGTCCGCACCGCCCGCAGCAGCTCCTCCCTGCCGGTGCCCTTGACCACGTAGCCGCGCGCGCCCGCCCGCAGCGCCGCCACGACCGAGTCGTCCTCCTCCGACATCGACACCACCAGCACGTTGCCGCCGGGGTCGTCGCCGTCGAGCAGGTCGCGGGTGGCGTCGGCGCCCGAGCGGTCGGGCAGCCGCAGGTCCATGAGCACCACGTCGGGGCGCAGCTCGCGGGCCAGCCGCACGCCCTCGGCGGCGGTTCCGGCCTCGCCGACGACGGTGATCTCGGTGCCGGTCTCCAGGCTGGTCCGCACGCCCGCCCGGAACATGGGGTGGTCGTCCACCAGCAGGACACGGATGGCGGGCGAGGGTGTGTCGGACAAGGGCAGGTCGGGTGAGGGCATGTCAGGCTCCTGGGAGGTGGACGAGGACGAGCGCGCCGGCCGTGCCGTCCGTTCTGGCGGAGATGCGGCAGGTGCCGCCGATCTCCTCGGCCCGCTCCACCATCGAGGTGAGCCCCACCCCGCCGGGGCGCGGCGCGGGCGGCGGCCCTGTGCCGTCGTCGGTGACGCTCAGCACGAGATGCGGCCCCTCCAGCGCCAGCGCGAGCGACGCCTTGGTGGCCCCGGCGTGACGCACGACGTTCGTCAGCGCCTCGGCGGCGATCCGGTAGGCGGCCGTCTCGGTCGCGGCGGGCAGCCCGGGCAGCACGTCCGGCACCTCGACGACGAACGCGGGCCCCTCACCGGCCTCCGGTGTCCCAGCGATGATCGCGGGCCCCGACGCCTCGAAGCGGCCGACCAGGGCTCGCAGTGCGCCCACCAGCCCCAGCTCGTCAAGGTCCGGCGGACGCAGGTCCTCGATGATCCGCCGGATCTCGCCCAGGCTCCTGACCGTCTGCTCCCCGGCCGACTCCACCAGCCCCCGAGCCGCCGACCCCGCCCCCAGCAGCCCCGCCGCCGTGTCGAGCTGGAGTCGCATCACGGCGAGGGACGGCCCGAGCCCGTCATGCAGGTCGTGCCGCAGCCGCCGCCGCTCCTCCTCCCTGGCCACGATCACCCGCTCCCGGCTGATCCGCAGCTCCTCGCGCAGCCCGATCGCGGAGACCACCGGCCCGAGCTGGTCGGTGACTACCCGCAGCGCCGCCGTGTCGCGGCCGTCGAGGGCTCGCTGGCCGCGCCGGAGCTGAACGGTCAGGCAGCCGACGGCGTCGCCCTGGTAGGCGAGCTCGGTGCGGACCACGGTCGCGCCGTCGTCCCAGGTGCCGGAGCGAGCCAGCTCGCGCTCGCCCTGCCGGGTGCGGGCGGTCAGCGCGGCGGCGGGCAGGCCGAGCCGCTCGACGACGGTGCGGCACACCAGCCTCGGCACGTCGTCGGCGGGCACTTGGTCACGCAGGCTGCCGGCCAGGAGCCGCAGCTCGTACGGTTTGCTCTGCCGCCCGTACAGGAGCAGGTCGGCGGCCTCCCACAGCAGCGCGGCCCCCGGCCGCAGCATGAGCACGGTCAGCCCGGACGCGAGCGCCGCGCCCGGCAGCGGCTCCAGCGGCAGCAGCCCGGTGAACCCCAGGTAGAGCCCCCGGTACGCGAACGCCAGCCCGACGACGAGCCCCAGCCCGATGAGGGCGCGCCGCACCACCCGGTCGAGCACGCCGAAGCCGTCGCACAGCACGGCCGCCACGGAGATGACCGCCAGCGACAGCACCAGTGGCCCGTTCGACAGGAACAGCGCCCACTGCGGCAGGTCGCGCTCGGCGCCGAGGTCGATGAGCTTGTCGAAGATCTGGGTGCCCCAGTAGCCGGCGTATCCGGCGGCCATCATGGTGAGCTGCCGCGCGAGCAGGCCCTCGGCGTGCCGGCGGCGGCGCAGCAGGTCGATCAGGACGGCGACGGCCAGCACCCTGGGCGCCCAGATGACGGCGTGGCCGGCCAGGCCCCACCACGGGTGCTCGGCCGCCATGTGCCCGGAGTACCAGTCGCGTCGCGTGACGGGCCAGCCGTGCCAAGCCAGCGGCGCCAGGTAGGCGACGTAGATCGCGGCCAGCCCGCCGGCGGCCCACCGCCAGCGGGGATGCGCCGCCCGCCCCTGCGGGAACCACAGGGGCAGCACCGCCAGCGCGCCGTGCATGGCCAGCATGGACGCCCCGCGCAGCAGCGCGAGCGGCCCGGGGGCGAGGAAGCCGCCGGGGCCGTGCCGGGTGTACCAGACCAGGCCGAAGAGCCCGAACACGCCCAGCGAGATCGACACCATGCCGAGCACGGCGCCGAGCCCGTACCGGCCGGACCACCACACCAGCGCGCCCGCCACCGCGAAGCACGGGCTCAGCGCGAGGGCGCGCGCCGTCCACCAGCCCCAGGACGCGTACAGGCCCCACCGGCCGTCCGCGCCGACCAGCAGGACCGACCCGAGCACCAGCGACAGGCTCACGCAGACGAGGAGGACCGGCAGGAGCACATCTCGCCGTTGAGATGACACTGGGTAATTCTATGGCAACACATGGTGGTGACCGAACCGTCGCGTGGTGGCGTGCGTACCTCAGCACATGCGTTGGAAGACGGCAATAATGGCGCTGCTCGGCCTGCTGCTGGCGGCGGGCTGCGCCGCGGCGGCGGAGACGGAGAAGGCGTACGCGCAGGCGGACGTGACCTTCAACCAGGAAATGATCACCCACCACCAGCAGACGATCCAGCTCGCCGAGGCGGCGTCCGGCCGGGCGGGCAGCGCGTACGTGCGCGAGCTGGCCGGCAAGCTCATCCCGGAGGAGCGGGCGGACATCGCGATGATGGAGTCCTGGCTGCGGTCCTGGAACGAGACGGTGCCGGTGCGGCAGGCCGCAGGTTCGGCGGCGGACCTGCCCGAGGGTGACGGTTTCGACCGGGCGTGGCTGACGGCGTTGTCGGAGCACCTGCACCACGGCGTGATGATGGCCGAGACGGTGCGCGAGTCCGGCAGGCACGGGCCCACGCTGGAGCTGGCCGAGAAGATCATCAAGGTGCAGAACGGCGAGCTGAAGGAGATCGGCGAGCGGCTGACGTGACTCGTCTACTCGGCGGCGGGGGCGAGCAGCTCGATCTCGGCGAGGGCGAGGGCGAGGGCGAGGGCGGGCGTCGTCCCGCCGGCGAACCTGAACCGGTAGTGCGCGTACACGCCCGGCTCCGCGACCTTGAACGGCCGCGTCTGCAGCCGCCACGGGAAGCTCTCCCCGGACCTCTCGTCCAGCACCCGCCACGACCGCCCGTCGGCGGAGCCCTCCAGCACCCAGCCCGCCGGGTCGCGCCCCTCCTCCGCGCCGGAGGTCAGCGTGTAGAAGGTCACCCGCCGCCCGGCGGGCAGGTCGTAGCGGACCCACTCGGGCAGCGCCGCCTCCGTGCCGGAGGTGTCGTCGAACAGGGCGCTCACGTCGGCGCCGCCCGCGCCGGACGCGACACCCCCGGCGGGTCCTGTGACGTCGCCCAGTGGCGCGGGGACGCGGTCGCCGCGGGTGATGGACGGCGGCGCGGCGTCCTCGCCGGTGCCCCACCGCGACGGTTCGGGACCCATCTCGAAGACCAGCTCGCCGCCCTGGGCGATCAGGTCGTGCGGCAGGTACGCCAGGTCGTACCGCTCCCCGTTGACCTTGAGCCCCTGCACGTACACGTTCCGCCCGCTGTTGCCAGGCGCCCTGACGACCAGCTCCCGCCCGTTCTCCAGCCGCACCGTCGCCTTCTCGAACAGCGGCGACCCGATCGCGTAGTACGGGCTGCCCATCTGCAGCGGGTAGAAGCCGAGCGCGGAGAACACCTGCCAGGCCGACATCTCCCCGTTGTCCTCGTCGCCCGGGTAGCCCTGGCCGATCTCGCTCCCCAGGTACAGCCGCGACAGCACCTCGCGCACCCTGGCCTGCGTCCGCCACGGCCGGCCCGCGTAGTCGTACATGTAGGCGATGTGGTGCGAGGGCTGGTTGCTGTGGCCGTACTGGCCCATGCGCACGTCCCTGGCCTCGAGCATCTCGTGGATGAGGCCGCCGTACGAGCCGGGGAACAGCGCCGTCTCCGGCTCGGCGAAGAACGCGTCCAGCTTGGCGGCCAGCCCGTCCCTGCCGCCGTACAAATTGGCCAGGCCGCGGCCGTCGTGCGGCGCGTGGAAGGCCATGTTCCAGCCGTTGGTCTCGGTGTAGTCGAAGCCCCAGACGCGCGGGTCGTAGGCGCCGGGCTGGTGGCGGAACGAGCCGTCGGCGTTCCTGCCCTGGAAGAAGCCCACGGCCGGGTCGAACAGGTGCACGTAGTTGAGCGCCCGGTCGCGGAAGTACTCGTGCTCCTCCAGGTAGCGGGCCCGCTTCGCGCCCGTGGCGCGCCCGGCCAGGGCCTGGGCCAGGTTCGCGATGCCGAAGTCGTTGATGTAGCCGTCCAGCGCCCACGACAGCGCCTCGTCCGCGGACCCGATGGCGGTGTACCCGAGGAACGTGGCCGTGGCCAGGCCCTTGCGGCCCACGTTCGGGTTCGGCGGCACGACCGTGGCGTTCTTGAGCGCGGCGGCGTACGCGGCCTCGGCGTCGAACCCCCGCACCCCCTTCAGGTACGCGTCGGCGAAGGCCACGTCGGAGCTGGTGCCGACCATCAGGTCGGCGTACCCCGGCGACGACCAGCGCGAGATCCAGCCGCCGTCCAGGTACTGCTGGACGAACCCGGCCGCCATCTCGCCCGCCATGCTCGGCGTCAGCAGCGCGTACGCGGGCCACGTCGTCCGGTAGGTGTCCCAGAAGCCGTTGTTGACGTACACCTTCCCGTCCGCCACCCGCGCGCCCGTCTCCGCAGGAGTGCTGGGCGGGGTGCCGGTGGCCGACTGCACGGCGTGCCGGTGGACGGGCGCGGCGGCCGTCCCGGTGTTTTCGAAGCCCGAGTTCGGATACAGGAACAGCCGGTACAGGTTGGAGTAGAGCGTGCAGAGCTGGTCCTGGCTCGCCCCCTCCACCTCGATGACGCCCAGCTTGGCGTCCCACGCCCGGCGGGCCCGCTCGCTGACCGTCTCCAGCGTGTCGGAGGCGGCGATCTCCAGCTCCAGGTTCCTCCTCGCCTGCGCCACGCTGATCAGCGAGGACGCGATGCGCATGCCGACCGTGCGCGCCGGGCCCGCGTCGAAGGCGAGGTAGCCGAGCACGTTGTCGCGGCCCTGGCCGGTCAGCCTGCCGCCGCCGGTGACCGGCCTGTCGAAGACGGCGTAGTAGAACATCCGCGTCGCGCCGGTGGACAAGGCGCTGCGCACGTCCGAGTAGCCGGTGACCACGCCGGCGGCGAGGTCGAGGGTGAGGCCGCCACCGTCGTTCACGTTGTCGAAGATCAGCTTCGCCTCGGCGCCGGGGAAGGTGAAGCGGGCCAGCGCCGCGTGGTCGGCCGGCGCGATCTCCGCCTTGACGCCGTTGTCGAACGTGACCGCGTACAGGTGCGGGTGCGCCACCTCGCGCTCGTGCCGGAACGCCAGCGCGCGGGCGGCGCGCGACGGGTCAGGCGTGCCCTCGGCCGCCGACGGCATGAACTGGAACGTCTGCCGGTCGCCCATCCACGGGCTCGGCGCGTGGCCGGCCGTGAACGCCTGGATCCGCGGCAGGTTGGCGTCGTCGTTGGCGCGGTGGTACTCGTACACCCAGCTCGTCGAGCCCGCGTCGGTCATCGGCGTCCAGAAGTTGAACCCGTGCGGGACGGCGGTCGCGGGGAAGTTGTTGCCGCGCGAGAAACCGCCGGTGGAGTGCGTGCCCCTGGTGGTCACCACGTGGTCGGAAGGGGACTCCAGACGTGCGGGACGGCCGTCGTACGGCTGCCGCCTCCGCTCCGAGACGATCTTGATGTCGTCCACCCAGCCGCGGAACTCCGCCGCCCCCGCCGGGCCGTCGTAGGCCACCAGGATGCCGGTGATCCGCTTGCCCCCGGCCACCCGCCCGATCCAGGCGCGCTTGAAGTTCCACTGGTCGGCGTAGAGGGTCTTGGACTCGCCCTGCTCCCTCGGGGCGAGCAGGACGCCGTGCTGGTCCACGGCCGCCAGGTCGCTGAGGCGGGTGCCGTCCGCGAAGGCCAGGTCCACCGAGACGTACGTGCTGGGGTAGCCCGGGTCGGCGGCCGTGAACTCGGGGAAGACCACGTACGACAGCTCCATGGCGGGCGTCACGGGGATGTCCACCTCGAACACCTGGTTCGTGTGACGGCCGGTGCGGCCCGCGTACTCCAGGGCCCGCAGCCCCGTGAAACCCGCCCCCTGCTTGGAGACGTGGCCGCCCGCCGGGCCCGCGCCCACCTGGGTGCGCATGCCGCCGGTGCCGACCGAGGCCGGTCGCGGGTCGCCGGGCTCGAAGGAGGTGGCGAAGACCGCGCCTTCCTCCGCGGGCAGCGTGTCTGAAGGGGAAATGGGATCCGGACCTTTCCGTGCAGCAGGGCTGACAACGTTGTCAACCCAGAACGTGCCAAACGCCGGGCGGTCCTGTCAAGACAACGCTGTCATGTAGCGCTCCGGCGATCGGCGGCGATATGCGGGTACTCGCCCTGGCCTGCGCAGGGGAGGTCTCATGGCCGAAGGCGGGCTGTTGCTGGCCGCGCCCGGGACCCGCGTCCTCCTGATCGGCAGTGGCCGCCACGGGCCTGGATCCCGGCTGCCCGGCCTTCCCGCCGTCGCCGCCACCATCACCGCCCTGCGCCGCTGCCTCGTCGACAGGGCCGGACTCGACCCGGCCGCCGTGACGTCCCTGCTCGACCCAGAAGGGCCCGCCCAGGTCGCCGAGGCGCTCTACGAGGCCGCCCGCCAGGCCGAGGACGTCCTGCTCGTCTACTACGTCGGGCACGGCGTGGTCACCGCCGACGGCAGACTCCACCTGGCCACCGCCGCCACCGTGGACGTCAACGACGGGCCCGCCGAGTACCAGGCGCTGCCCTACCGGACGATCACCGACGCCCTCACGGCAGGCAGGGCCGCCCGCACCCTGCTCGTCCTCGACTGCTGCTACTCCGGCCGGGCCGGCGCCGTCGCCCGCGCCATGGACGAGCTCTTCGACACCAGCCGCCACGGCCTCTACATCCTGACCGCCGCCAGCCGCAACGAACAGGCCTGGTCACCGCCAGGCCGCCCCCACACCGCCTTCAGCGGCGCGCTGATCAAGCTGCTGGACGAGGGCGACCCCACCGCCCCCGCGACCCTCACCCTCAGGGACTGCCGCGCCGCCCTCACCAGGACGCTCACCGACGCCGGGCTGCCCAGGCCCCGGCACGTCGCGGCGGACTTCGACGAGCAGGCCCGCCTGTGCCGCAACCAGGCCGCCAAACCGGGGGCGCCCGACGACTCCTTCAGCCCGTACCGGGGGCTGGCCTCCTTCGGGCCCGACGACGCCGGCTACTTCTTCGGCCGCGCCGACCTCATCCGCACGCTCGTCAACCGGGTGGCGGAGCTGGCGGGCAGGCCGGGGCCGCTGATCGTGACGGGCGCGTCGGGCGCGGGCAAGTCGTCGCTGCTGCGGGCCGGGCTGATCCCTGCGCTGACGACCTCGCGCACCCGGGTGAAGCTGCTGCACCCCGGCTCCGACCCGGTGGGGGAGCTGCTCAGGGCGTTCGCCGCACCCGGCGCGCGCCCGTCGCTGGAGGAGGACCCGGCCGCGTTCCGCGGCCTCCTGACCGGCGAGGGCGGGCCGCCCGTCCTCATCGTCGACCAGTTCGAGGAGGTCTTCACCGCCTGCCGGGACGAGGCCGCGCGCCGCACCTTCATCCGCGCGCTGCGCGCGAGCGGCGCGGTCGTCGTCATCGGCGTGCGCGCCGACTTCTTCGGCCACTGCGCCCGCCACGCCGAGCTGCACGCAGCCCTGGAACACCCCGTCGTGGTCGGCCCCATGACACCCGGCCAGCTCAGGCAGGCCATCGAAGGCCCGGCCGCCGCCGCCGGGCTCGAACTCGAAGCCGGCCTGGTGCCCCTGCTGCTGCGCGAGCTCGGCTCGGAGATCGCCGTGGTCGAGTCGGCGGGCATCCTCCCGCTGCTGTCCCACGCCCTGCTCGCCACCTGGCAGAACCGCGACGGCCGCCGCCTCACCCTGGCCGGCTACCACGCCACCGGCGGCATCGCCGGCGCGCTGGCCCGCACCGCCGACGCCACCCTGTCCCACATCGTGCTGCCCGGCCAGGACATGGCCAGACGGCTGCTGCCCCGCCTCGTACGGCTCGGCGAGGACTCCATGCACACCCGCCGCAAGGTCCCCGAGGCCGAGCTGCTGCCCCCGGCAGAATCCGCGGCCGAGCACGCGACGGCGCGGGAGGTGCTGGACAGGTTCGTCGACGCCCGCCTCGTCACCGTGGACGAGTACGGCGTCCAGCTCGCCCACGAGGCGCTCATCCGCGGCTGGCCGCAGCTCCAGGAGTGGGTCGAGTCCGACCGCGCCACCCTCCTGCTGCGCCAGCAGCTCACCGACGACGCCCGCGTCTGGGACGCGCACGACGGCGACCCCTCCTACCTCTACCAGGGCACCCGCCTGACCGCCGTGGAACAGGCACGGGAAACCTGGCGCGCCAACCCCGGCCGCTACCCGCCCCTGGGCGACGTCCCGGCCCGCTTCCTGGAGGCCAGCCAGCTCGCCGCCGCCCGCGCCGCCCGCCTCCGCACCCTGTCCGTGGCGTCACTCGTGGTGATCCTGCTCATCTCGCTGGCGGGCGGGGTGACGGCGGCGGTCGCCGCGCGCAACGCCGCCGTCGAACGGGACCGGTCGCTGTCACGGGAGCTGGCGGCGCAGAGCATCAGCGCGGGCAGCACCGACACCAGGCTCTCCGAGGCGCTGGCCGTCCAGGCGTGGCACACGGCGCCGACGGCGGAGGCGGGG
This sequence comes from Nonomuraea monospora, assembly GCF_039531895.1. Taxonomy (NCBI): domain Bacteria; kingdom Bacillati; phylum Actinomycetota; class Actinomycetes; order Streptosporangiales; family Streptosporangiaceae; genus Nonomuraea; species Nonomuraea monospora. Next base: position 37,250 of record NZ_BAAAQX010000007.1, on the reverse strand, counting down.
CTGAGCATGCGCAACGCGCTGGACAGCCCGCTGCGGACGGTGCTCACCGGTCAGGAAGGAGCGGTTCAGGAACTGCTGGTGAGCGCGGATGGCAGGACGGTCTCGGCGACCACCCTCGACGACTTCGGCGGCTATCAGCAGTGGCTCTGGCGCGAGGAGTCCCCGAGCCAGCCCCAGCGGGTGACCGAGCACCACGGTCCCGAGGTGTCCATGATGGACGCCCTCATGAGCGCGGACGGCCGGACCATGGTGATCTCCACGTGGGTCGACGACGACCTCGCGCGGCAGGCCCCCGCGGAGCTGTGGCAGGCCACGGCGCCGTCGGCGATCAAGCCGCTGTCGAGCTGCCCGGGAACCTACGGCATGGCGCTGAGCGCCGACGGCGGGACGCTCGTCGCGGCAGTCCTGCGGGCCGACAATGCCAGGGAGCTCTGGCTCTGCCCGACCACCTCAGCGGACCCGCCGCGACGCCTGACGGGCTACCAGGGCGTGGCCGCCAAGGTGCTCCTGAGCCGCGATGGCGGGACGGTCGCGGTCATGAGCGCGGTGGACGACGGCTATACAGGCAGCCTCTGGGTCTACGGCGCCGATGCGCCGGATCGTCCACGACGCCTGGTCTCCGGGCGGGTAAGGGTGAGCGATCTCGCCATGAGCGCCGACGGGAACACCATCGTGGCGATCACGAGCGTCCCGGTGAGCGACAACGCAAGCGACGGGGACAAGCAGACGATACGGATGTGGAAGGACGGCGGGCAGCCCCGGGTGCTGTCCACCATCATGGGTTCGTTCGGAACGGTCGCGATGAACGCCGACGGCACGATCGTGGCGGACGGGACCGTTCCGAGGTTCTGGAACACCATGACGACGGACGAGCCGACCACACTGAGAGCTCCGACGGAGCTGTTCGGCAGCTTCGAGGCGCAGATGGCCGGCACCAGTCTCCTCGGCACCGCCAACGAGGAGGTGTGGGTCTGGGACGTCACCCGGCCCGACCTGCTGCCACACCACCTGCCTGACAACCAGGATGGGCTATCGAACGTTCTGATGTCCGGCGACGGCAAAACCCTCGTCGCCGCCATGGAGGACGAGCGCGTCACCCTGTGGGACCTGGCCGCTCCCCATCGCACCGGGCGGATGCTGGACACTCAGGTCCCGCTCACCTCGCTGGCGTTGAGCGACGACGGCACCGCCATGGCGGCCTCCGCCGGCGGCAATGGATGGGTGTCGCGCCTCGGGAGATCAGGGGCGACGCGACAGCTGACCGGTCACGACGGTCGCATCGCCACGGTGGCTCTGAGCCCTGATGGGAAGACGGTCCTCGCGGCCACGACATCGGCGGAGACGGATCGCTCGCGCCTGTGGTCGTGGTCCGTGACGTCGCCGTCGGTGGCGCGGCCGCTGACCGGTTTCGACGGCGTCATCCAGCGGATGGCGGTGAGTGCGGACGGGAAGGCGGTGGTCTGCGTCCTCCGAGGTCCGTCGGCCACGGACAGGCTGCGGGTGTGGCGGGACGGAAAGCCCGACGTGAACCTGCGGATCTCCGGCATGCTCGGCAGCTCGCGCCTGTACATCAGCGCCGACGGCACGATCGTGGCCGCGCCGGCCGCCGACGAGGAGGGCAGTGAGGTGAGCGACAGGTTCCTCGCCTGGTCCGTCGAGGAGCCCGGCAAGCCCCGGCAGGTGCGCGGCGAAGTGAATCTGACGGCGTCGCGCCTGCCGATGAGCGCGGACGGCCGGGTATTGATCAAGGCGTCCGGCGGCGACGAGCTCGTGCTGCGGCACGTCGTCAGAGCGGACGCACCCGTCCGGCTGACCGGGCAGCTCGGGCAGGTGGACCAGTTCGATCTCAGCGCGGACGGCAGAACCGCGGTCGCCACGACCGCCAACGGCGCCCAGACCTGGTTGTGGAACACCGCCGACCCCGGCAGGCCGCGGCGCCTGAGCGGCCAGGCGGAGAAGGTGCGGATGATTCGGCTGAGCGCGGAGGGGCGCGGCGTCGAGGCGCTGACCACGGCAGAGGAGTCCGACCGGCAAGTCTGGCATTGGGACACCACGGCACCGGACCGGCCCCGGGCGCTGACGGGGCAGCAGGGGACGATCGATCTCATCGACGTCAGCCCCGGCGGTGACACGGTCATCAGCATGGCAACCACCTATCCTGACGGCGCCGGCCAGGACAGCGCCGTCTGGCTGTGGCAGGTCTCCTCGCCCGACCGGCAGGCCAGGCTGTTCGGCGGCTATCTCGGGGCCGTCCGCAACGTGCTGCTGACCGCCGACGGCAGGTTCGCGGTGACGCGCGGCGCGGAGGGCACGCTCTGGCGATGGAATCTCACCCGCCCCGCCGAGCACAGCCGCCCCTTCACCGGCCACCGCCTGGCCATCGCCGACATCGCGATGAGCGAGAACGGCCGCCTGCTCGCCGGCGCCGACGTCAAGGGAACCGCGTGGATCTGGGACGCCACCTCACCGGCCACACCCGGCCGGGCCCTGCGCGGCCCGATGCCGATCGCCGGGGTGGCGGTCAGCGCCGACGGCGGCACCCTGGTCGGTTACGACAGCCAGGGCGCCGTCTGGTCGTGGGACCCCGATCGGCCCGATCGGCCCGCCACGAAACTCCTGACCGCCCCCGACAAGGTCAGGGACGTGGCGCTCGGCGGCGACGGAAAGGTGCTCGCTGCCGCCACCTACTCCTCCGGCGTGCTGGTGTGGGATCCGATCGACGGCGCCGCGCCACGCTCCTTCACCGGCCTCAAAGGCGCGATCCGCCAAGTGGCGCTCAGCGCCGACAGCCGGGCTCTGGTGGGCGGCGGCTCGGGCGGGGACGTGTGGACCTGGGACGTCCGCGCCTCCGACCAGCTCGGCCACCTCCTGGCCGGCCATCGCAGCGAGGTACGCGGCGTGGCGGTCAGCAACGACCAGACGACGATCGCCAGCGTCGACGCGGAGGGGCACGCGCGCATCTGGTCGGTGGCAGCCCAGGGCCAGCTCGGACCCCAGTTGTTCGGCCTCTCGGCGGAAGCGCCGGGCATCGCCCTGGACGGCCATGGGAGAACGCTCGTCGCGCTGGACCCCGCCGGCGACCTCCAGGTGTGGCGGCTGCCGGCCCCACCCGGCGACACGACCGCGTGCGAACGGCTGGCCGCCCGCCTGCACAACACCCCCGAGTGGAGCCGCCACCTCGGCGACCTCTCCGTACGAGAGGCCTGCCACCCCTGAAGCCCTACGGCCGGACCAGGAACACGTTCCCCAGCGACCGCTGCCCCGTCGCGTCCGACGGCCGGTTCACGATCCCGCCGCCCGACGTCACCATGACGCTCGACCCGCCCCCGTCGAGGTTCATCGCCTCCCGGGCCCCGAGCAGCTTCATCAGCTCGGCCGTCTGCGCCACCCCGAGCCCCTCGCTGTACCCGTCCTGCCGGCCGTCCACGACCACCAGCATCAGCCGGCCCCGCTCGTCCATCCCGATCATCGAGCGGGGGTTGGCCCGGACGGTCCAGTTGTAGGTGAACGTCTGGTCGGTGCCCTCCCGGATCACGCCGTCGCCGGACGCGTTGACCGACACCCGGCCGTCCCGGACGAGGGAGGGCCCGACCTGGAGGATCGTGGTGTCGGGGGTGAGCGCGACCCGGCGGCCCCTGCCGTCCTCGACGCGTTCGCTCACCTTGAGCCGGTCGCCGGGCTCGGCGTGCTCCAGCAGCCAGGCCGCGCTGTCGCCGATGGCCTGGATCGTGGTCCCGCCGGCGGGCACCGCCGTCCCGCGTGAGGCGTTCACGGCGGTGACCGTGCCGCGCGCGTCCAGCACGACCTCGGCGCCCGCACCGGCGGGCGGCTTGCCCCATTCGGGGGTGAACAGCACCAGCTCGTCGGCGTCGGTGCACTTCAGGTCGTGCTGCGGCTTCTCCGTGGGCAGGTCGCCGCCGACGCCGCCGCAGTTGTAGATCTCGCCGGGCACCCGGTTGACGCCGTCGATCTCGACGGTGTCCCGGCCGGCCCGCAGGGTCACGTGGGCGGTGTACGTGTCCACGTCCACCGACCGGCCACCCCGGGTGATCTTGATTCCGGCGCGGCCCTGGGTGGCGGAGCCGATCAGCTTGCCGTCCTTGACGTACATGCCGCCCGGCGCGCTGTTGTAGAACCACTGCGCGTTGACGCCCGCCACCGCGCCCGCCGCGGCGGCCAGGTCCGTCAGCTTCTCCGTGCCGTTCAGCGCGGCCCCGAAGTCGGTGCCGACCGTGCCGCCGAACTGCCGGAAGTCCACCCGGAGCACGTGCACCTGCTGCGGCGCCCCCGGGTCGGTTCCGTCCTGGGCGGTGTAGCGGGTGCCGCCCGCGAAGCCGGCCGCCCTGATCGCGGACAGGGCGGTGGCCGCCTCGGCGCTGCCGGCGTACTGGCCGATCCGCACCGTCCAGCCGAGCGGGCCGGCAGGGCGGTCGGCGAACGCGGGCGTGACGACCTCCTCCACGCGCGGCTCGAACCCCTTCTCGCGCAGGGCGCCCGCCACCCGGTCGGCGATCTCCCTGGCGCCCAGCGCGGTGGCGGCAGTGTTGAGCGGCCCGTCGATCGCGCCCGGCAGGTACACGTGGACGGTCCAGTAGTCGCCGGCGTCCTTGGCGCCGAGCGACATCGAGGTCAGCGTCACGCCGGGCGCCACCGTCGAGGTCACCGGCGGCGCGCTCAGCGGCAGCCGCCCGCCGAAGAAGGAGTCCCGCGGCGTGGCCGCCGCTGCGGCGGGAGCGGCGCTCGCGGCCAGCAGGGTCACTGCCGCCGCGACGGCGGAGAGGGTGTTGCGGTGCATGTACGTCCTTGGATCCCGTGCGAACTTGCTCTGCCAGGGCAGTCAAGGGCCCGCTGGTGAACGGCGGGCGCCGGCCGTGGAGCACCCAGGTGAACAGCGTCGAAGATCGGCGCGCGGCACGGGTCAAGGGCTCCCCGGCCGGACCGACGCCGGATCCGAGCGGACCGGCGGCCGTCGGTCAGACGGCCGCACCTGCCCGGACCCGGGGTTCGCTCACGTTCTCGGTCAGGTCGCGGCGGCGGGTCTCCGGGGCGAGCAGGGCGGCGACGGCGGTGGCCGCCGCGCAGACCACCAGCAGGAGGGCGATCGGCCAGGACGCGCCGCCGGCGCCCGCCACCAGGGCGGTCGCCACGAGCGGGGCGGGCCCGCTGGTCAGCGCCGCCGTCCACTCACGGGCGATGGCGACGCCGCTGTAGCGGTAGCGGGTGTCGAACAGCTCGGTGAGCAGCGACGCCAGCACGGCGAACATCCCGGAGACGCACACGCCGTACCCGACCGTGACCGCGAGGATCACCAGCGCGGGGTGGCCGGTGTCGACCATCCGGAACATCGGGAAGGCGAAGGCGCCCAGGAAGAGCGCGCAGCCGAGGAAGACGGGACGGCGGCCGACGCGGTCGGACAGCAGCCCGAACAGCGGCGTGACCGCGATCGCCACCGCCGAGGCGAGCAGCTTGGCCGACAACCCCACCGCGGGCGGCAGGCCGAGCGTCCTGGTCACGTAGGAGAGCACGAAGACGTTGAGCAGGTAGGCGATCGCCCCGAAGGGGGCGTTGGCCGCGAGGGCGATCAGCAGGATCCGCGGCTGCCGCCTGGCGACCTCCAGCGCGGGGAAACGGCTCAGGCCGCGCGCACGCTCACGTTCGAACAGCTCCGACTCCCGCACCTGGAACCTGAGGAACAGCCCCACGCCCACACCCACGATGCTGAGCAGGAACGGCACCCGCCACCCCCAGGTCTCGAACGACGGCAGCGCCGTGACCGCGGTGAAGACCAGCGTGGCGGTCAGGATGCCGAGCTGCACGCCTGCGCCGGGAAGCGAGGCCCACAGGCCGCGCCGGCGGGGGTCGCTGGACTCGGCCACCATGACCAGGGCGCCGGCGTACTCCGCTCCCGCGCCGAACCCCTGGGCCAGCCGGAGCAGCGTCAGCAGGACGGGCGCCGCGACGCCGGCCTGCTCGTAGGTGGGCAGCAGCCCGATGCCGACCGTGGACAGCCCCATCAGCAGCAGCGTCATGACCAGCATGGGCTTGCGCCCGACCCGGTCACCGAAATGGGCGAACACGACACCGCCGATGGGGCGGGCCAGGAACCCGACCGCGAAGGCGGCGAACGCGCCGAGGGCTCCCGCGACGGGCATGCCGGCCGGGAAGAACTGCTTGTCGAAGACGATGGCCGCGCCCAGGCCGAAGAGGGCGTGGTCGTAGAACTCGAGCGCGGTGCCGATGACCGCGGCTTTCGTCAGAGGTCTCCTCGTCACTTCCTGTGTCACTTCTGTCTCCTGTCGTCAGGGCCCGCCAGGCCGCTGTCACTCGGCGGCCTGGCGGATGAGGTCGGCGACCGCGGCGGGCTGGGAGATGTGGACGGCGTGGCTGCCGATGACCTCGACGGTCGTCGCGCCGGCGCGCTCGGCCATCAGGTGCTGGGCAGGCGTGGGGATCATCCGGTCCTCGGTCGCCACGAGGTACCAGCTCGGCCTGTGCCGCCAGGCCGGTTCGGTGACCCGCCCGCCGAGCGCCGCCACCCCGAAGGGGACCTGGGAGTCGGCCATGAACGCGGCCATCCGGTCGGGCAGGTCGGCGGCGTAGGAGGTGGCGAACCTGTCGCGGTCGAGGAACAGGAAGCCCTCCACGGGAGGGCGGACGGGCGGCGCCGGCGGGGTGATGAGCGTGCGGGCCGACTCGCCCCGGTCGGGGGCGAACGCGGCGACGTACGCCAGGGACGCGACGTTGGGGTGGGTGCCCGCCTCGGTGATGACGACCCCGCCGTAGGAGTGGCCGATCAGGACGGCCGGGCCGTCGAGGCCGTCCAGGGCCCGGCGGGTCACCGCGACGTCGTCGCGCAGCGACCGCGTCGGGAGCTGCACGATGTGGACGCGGAGGCCGTCCCTGGTCAGCTCGTCGTGGACGGCCCTCCAGCCGGATCCGTCCACGAAGCCACCGGCTACGAGCACGATGTCGCCGATGGTGGTCACTGGCCGCTCCTGGGGTTGGACGGGGGCACAGGCCCTGCGCCTGTCCCGGTGCCTCCCATCGAAGTGGCGCGCCCGCCGCAGCACCACGCAGAACAGGACGCAGAACACGGCACGGAACGGGCGCGGAACGGGCGCGGACGCGGCGCGGACGCGGCGCGGAACGGGGCGGATCGGGGGCACGGAGCAGGCGACGGCGCCGTCAGCGTGCGGTGCCGTCAGCGTGCGGCGCTGTCAGCGTGCGGTGCCGTCAGGGGGCTGCGTCGTCAGGGGCGGAGGCGTCAGGGGTGGCGTCGGCCAGGGCGCGGCAGCAACGGCTCGCCTCGGCGTCTCCGATGGCCTCGTACACCTCCGCCGCCCGCGCGTAGGCGGCGCGGCTCTCACCGCCCCGGCCCTCGTCGCCCAGCGACGCGGCCAGCGTCTCCAGGGCGCGCGCCTGCGGGGCGGGCATCTGGGCCCGCTCCATGAGACCGATCGCCTCGCTGAGCGTGCTGATCGCCTCGGCCCGCCGCCCGAGAAGCCCCAGGCACTCCCCGACACGGGCCAGCGCGATCGGCCGGATGAACGCCGTGGCGCTAGGCGTCATCCCCGATTGGCCGTCGTCGAGCAACTGGAGCAGCCCCAGGTACTGCTCCAGCGCCTCGGCGTGGCGGCCGGCGTCGCGCAGGCAGGTGCCGAGGGCGCCGAGGCACTGGCAGTAGGTGTCGATGTCACCGCGGGCCTTGAACGTCTCCGCCGCCCGCGTCTCGGCCGCGATGGCCTCGTCGAGCCGCCCGAGCCGCCGTAACGCGCCCCCGGCGTTGTGCTGGGTCAGGGCGATCTGCTCGGTGTCGCCGCCGCGGACGGCCAGCTCCATCGCCTGGTCCGTGTGGCGCAGCGCCGTCTCCGGGTCGTCCCGCGGCACCAGGTGGACCCAGGCCAGCAGGTTGTGCTGCGCCGCCTGCCTGACCGGGTCGCCCAGGGCGGCGGCGGCCCCGGCGCCGAGGGTGAAGACCTCGTACCAGTGCGGCGCGTGCATCCACCGGTCGGAGAAGCAGTTCATCGACTCGGCGCAGTCGAGGACCTCGGTGTGCCGGCCGAGTTCCGCCAGCCGGCGTAACGCGCCCAGCCAGTTGTCCACGTTCACGCGCAGCCAGTGCGCGGCCTCGTCCGGCGTGGACAGGCCTGCGGGGCAGGGGTCGGGACGGCCGTGCGCGGGCTCGAACCACCGCCCGGCGAGGGTGGCCATCCGCACCAGCCACGACGTCATCGTCAGCGTGATCGCCTCGCGCCCGGCCGCGCTCTCCTCCTCCTTGAGCCGGTCGCGGGCGAACAGCCGGACCAGGTCGTGGAAGCGGTAGCGCCCCGCCGTGGCGTCCTGCAGCAGGCCGAGGTCGACGAGCTCGTCGAGGGCGTCCCACGCGCCTTCGGTCGAGGTGCCGTCCAGCACGGCGGCGAGCGCGGCGTCGAAGCCGCGCCCCGGCACCAGGGCGAGCCGGCGGAAGAGCCGCCGCGTGGGGGCGGCGAGCTGCTCGTACGACAGCCCGAACGCCGTCGCGATCCTGAGGTCGCCCGCGCTCAGCTGGTCGAGGCGGCGCTCCTCGTTCGCCAGCCGGGCGGCGAGGTCGGCGGCGTTCCAGCCGGGGCGGCTGACCAGCCGGTTCCCGGCGATCCTGAGCGCGAGGGGCAGCCCGCCGCACAGTTGCGCGAGCTGCCAGACGGCCGAGCCCTCGTCGCAGTCGCCGCGGTCCTTGAGTATCGCGGTCAGCAGCTCGCTCGCCTCCAGCAGGGGCAGGGGCCCGAGGCTGAGCCTGCGCACCCCTTCCAGACCGGCCAGCAGGCGGCGGCTGGTCACCAGGGCCTTGCCCAGGCCGCCGCCCGGCAGCAGCGGCCTGACCTGCTCCTCGGAGGCGGCGTTGTCGAGCACGACGAGGACACGCCGGTCGCGCAGCAGGGACCGGTACAGGGAGGCGCGCCCGGCCAGGTCGCCAGGGATCTGCTGGTCGGTGCTGCCGAGTGCGCGCAGCAGGGCGGCCAGCGCCTCCTCGACGGGCAGGGGCTGGGGAGACATGCCGAACAGGTCGAGGAAGAACACCCCGCCGGGGAAGCCCGGCCGCAGGGCGTGCGCGGCGCGGATGGCCAGCGTGGTCTTGCCCAGCCCGGCGGAGCCGGTGACGAGCCCCACGCCCGCGGCGCCGAACGCGTCGCCCGCGCGCACCAGCTCGTCGATCCAGGCCAGCTCGGCGGTGCGGCCGGTGAAGTCGTCGACGGTGCGGGGCAGCTCGCACAGCCCGGTCGGGCGGCTCCAGTGGTCGCGCAGGCGGCCTTCGCGGGCCAGCTCGACGAGCTGCCGGCGGTCGGCGCCGGCCAGGCCGAGCGCGTCGGCCACCGCGACGACGGTGCGGTGCTGCGGGCCCTTGCTGCGGCCGCGCTCCATGTCGGACAGCGTCCGGTCGCTCACGCCCGAGGCCTCGGCGAGCTGCTCCAGCGTCAGGCGTGCCGCGCGGCGGTGGCGCCGCAGCACCTGCCCGAAGCTGGGGGTCGCGTTGATCGGTGCTCCTTCGCCGCGATCCGATGGAGATCACCCGAAGCTTACGGGGAAGGCCCCGTCCTGCCCAAGAGCGCCGGACGTCCGGCAGTGCCGAGTGCCCGCGCCAGGAAGCGCCCGGCCTGGTCGATCGCCGCCTGGGCGGCGTGGGTGCCGCGCAGCGCGTTGAGCGTGAGGAACCCGTGGATGACGCCCTGGTAACGCACCGCCGTCACGGGCACGCCCGCCTCGCGCAGCTTGGCGGCGTAGGCCTCGCCCTCGTCGCGCAGCACGTCGGCCTCGGCGAGGACGACCAGGGCCGGCGGCAGCCCGGCGAGTCGGCCCACCGGGGCCCGCGACGGCGAGACGGTGATCTCGGCGCGCAGTTCGGGACGCGTGAGGTACTGCTCCCAGCACCAGCGCATGCCGTCGGCGCGCAGGCAGTAGCCCTCGGCGAACTCGCGGTAGGAGCCGGTGTCGCAGAACGCGTCCGTGGCCGGGCACAGCAGCACCTGCGCGGCCAGCCGCTCGCGGGCGGTCAGGGCGAGCGCGGCGGCCAGGTTGCCGCCGGCCACCGCGATCCTCGTGGCGTCCAGGCCGTGGGCGCCGCCGTGCGCGGCGATCCAGTCCAGCGCCGCCTCCCCTTCGCCGAGCGCCAGAGGGTAGCGGGCCTCGGGCGACAGGCCGTAGTCGAGGAACACCGTCGCCGCCCCTGACTCGCGGGCCAGCTCGCGGGCCAGCCGCCCGTGGGCGTGCTCACCGCCGAAGACCCAGTCGTCGTGCAGGTAGAGCACCACCGGCAGGGGACCTGCGGCGGGCTCGGGACGGAAGACGATGAGCCTGGTGCCCTCGACCGGCCGCCGGCTGACGCCCGGTACGCGGATGTCCGGGCGCTGGACCTCGGCCAGGGCCCGGCGGCCCGCTTCGAGCGGCAGGTCACGCAGGTACGGAGGGCGGGCGGTGGCATCGGCGAAGGCCCGGGCGGCCGGCTCCAGGACGGGTTTGCTCATTGACGGCTCCAAGAGCTGGTGCGATGCGTCCGCCGATGCTAGGAGAAGTCAAGAGGCCAGTCATTCGTAGCATGACGTACTTATGCGACAATTCGATCATGGGGGCTCCGACGGGAGATATCACACTCTTCGGGCGCGAGCCGGAGATCGCGACACTGGACGGGTTCCTGGACCGCGTGCGCGAGCGCGGCGAGGCCCTGCTCGTACGCGGAGCACCGGGCATCGGCAAGTCGGCCCTGCTGTCCTTCGCCGTCGAGCGCGCCGAGGCCAGGAACCTGCTGGTGTCCACCGCCTCCGGGGTACAGAGCGAGACGCATCTGCCCTTCGCCGGGCTGCACCAGTTGCTGCGGCCCATGCTCGCCGCCGCCGGCAGGCTGCCCGGCCGCCAGCGCGAGGCCCTGCTCGGCGCCTTCGGCATGGCAGGGACCGGCGACCCCGAGCCGTTCCTGGTCGCGCTGGCCGTGCTCAACCTGCTCGGCGACGCGGCGGCGCACCGGCCCCTGCTGATCGCGGTGGACGACGTGCAGTGGCTGGACGCGCCCACCACCGAGGTGCTGGGGTTCGTGGCCAGGCGCCTGCGATCGGACCCGATCGTGCTGCTGATGGCCCTGCGCGACGGCCACCCCACCAGCCTGGACGCCAGCGACGTCCCCGAGCTGCGGCTGAACGGCCTGGAGCCCGCCGCCGCCGAGGCGCTGCTGGACGCCGGCAGCTCCGGGCTCAGCGTCGGCCTGCGCTGGCGCGTGCTCAGCGAGGCGGCGGGCAACCCGCTCGCCCTGGTCGAGCTGCCGCTCGCGCTGGACGCCGGGACGGTCACGGACGAGACGGGCTTCCTGCCGCTCACCGCGCGCCTGGAGCGCGCCTTCGCCGTACGGCTGGCCGAGCTGCCGCCGCACACCAGAGGGCTGCTGCTGGTGGCCGCCGCCAACGACGGCCACGACCTGGCCGACGCCCTGGCCGGCGGCGCGACGGTGACGGGCGCCGACCTGACCGCCGAGGCGCTGGTCCCCGCCCTGGACGCGGGCCTGGTCGAGCTGCACGACCAGACGCTGCGCTTCCGTCACCCGCTGGTGCGCTCGGCGATCTACCACAAGGCAGGCGGCACCGACCGGCTGGCCGCCCACGCCGCGCTGGCCCAGGTGCACGCCCGCGACCCGGACCGCAGAGCCTGGCACCGCGCCGCGGCGATCGCCCATCGGGACGAGTCCGTCGCCGCCGAGCTGGAAGAGGTGGCCGTGCGGGCCAGGCAGCGCGGCGCGATCACGGTGGCGGTGACCGCCCTGCGCCGGGCGGCGGAGGTCAGCGAGGAGCCGGCTGCCGGGGCTCATCGTCTGCTGACCGCGGCCGAGCTTGCCTTCGAGCTGGGCCGCGGCGACCAGGCCGCGGAGCTGCTCGCGCTGGCCCAGCCGTCCGTCCTCGGCGATCTGCCGCATGCCAGGGGCGTCTGGCTGAGCGAGGTGCTCGGCGAGGGACGCAACGACGGCCCCGCGCGGATCCGCCGCCTGGTCACCATGGCCGAGGCGGCGCAGGCGGCGGGCGATCGCGAGCTGGCGCTCAACTTCGTCCGCGCGGCGGCCATCCGCTGCTGGTGGAGCGACCCCGGCTGGGAGCAGCGCAGCCGCGTCATCGCGCTGGCCGGACGGCTCGCGGCCGGCGACGACGACCCGGAGCTGCTGGTCACCATGGCCACGGCAGGGGCGGTGGAACACGGCGCGGAGGTCATCGAACGGCTGGCCAAGGTGGGCGGCGCCCGGCTGGACGCGGACGTGACCAGGCTGCTGGGCGTCGCGGCGAGCACGGTAGGCGCGTTCGACCTCGTCGGCGGCTTCCTGGAGAGCTCGATCGCCGACCTGCGCACCCAGGGCAGGCTGGGCCTGCTCACGCGGGCGCTGAGCACGCAGGTGTGGCGGCAGGTCTTCTGCGGCGACTGGGCAGGGGCGCTGCTGGTCGCCGAGGAGGCCGAGCGGCTGGCCCGCGAGACCGCGCAGCCGCGCCGGCAGGCCTCCGCCCTGGGGATGCTGGCACTGCTGGCCGGGCTGCGCGGCGAGGAGGAGCGCGGCCTGGCGCTGGCCGCCGAGGGCGAACGGGTGCTCGGCACCGTCGACATCAGCTCGGTCGTGGCGCTGATCGAGCACGCCAGAGGCGTGATCGCGCTGTGCGCCGGACGCTACGACGACGCGTTCGGGCACCTGTGGCGGCTGTTCGAGCCGGGCGACGCCGCCCACCACCCGATCTGGCAGCAGTGGGTGATCAGCGAGCTGGCCGAGGCCGCCGTCGCCGCGGGCCGGACGGAGCAGGCCAGGCGGGCGGTCGCCGAGCTGGAACAGGTGGCCGCCAGGACCCCGGCCCCGCTGCTGCACGTGGGGCTCCGGCACGCCCGCGCGTCGCTGGCCGACGACGCCGACGCCGAGGCGCTCTACCAGGACGCGCTGGGCGCCGACCTGTCGCACTGGCCCATGGCCAGGGCGCGCCTGCTGCTCGGCCACGGCATGTGGCTGCGCCGCCGCCGGCGGATCCAGGAGGCACGGGTGCCGTTGCGCGCCGCCCGCGACGCCTTCGACGTGCTCGGGCTGCTGGCCTGGGGCGAGAAGGCCCGCCAGGAGCTGCGGGCCGCGGGCGAGGCCAGCGACCGCCGCGTCGCGCCCGCCGCCGAACAGCTCACCTCACAGGAGCTGCACATCGCCCGGCTGGCCGCCGCCGGGCTGTCCAACCGCGAGATCGCCCAGCAGCTCTACCTGTCGCACCGCACCGTCAGCACCCACCTGTACCGGGCCTTCCCCAAGCTGGGCATCACCGCCCGCGGGCAACTGCGCGACGCCCTGGGAAATACGTCACGCGACTGATACCCCGCTCCGTCATGTGCGCCGTACCGTCGCCGCGTGCCGTCGTCGACGTCCCGAGGAGAACGATCACATGCACATCATCGGACGCGCCAGGGAGCTGGGTGAGCTGCGGCGAGTGATCGACCGCGCCCCGGGGGCCGCGCCCAACGTGGTGCTGCACGGCGATCCGGGGGTGGGCAAGTCGGTGCTGTTGCAGGCCGGTGTGGCCTACGCCCGTGAGCGGGGGATGCGGGTGGTGGGCGGCAGCGGTTTCGAGAGCGAGGCGCAGCTCGCGTTCGCCGGGTTGCACCAGCTCTTCGCGCCGGTGATGGAGTACCTGGACCGGGTGGAGCCGTTCCACCGCGACGTGCTGCGCCGCGTGCTGGGCCTGGGGGACGGGCCCGCGCCCGATCGGCTGGCGATCTCGGTGGCCTCCCTGGCGGTGCTGGCGGCGGTGGCCGAGGACGGGCCGGTGCTGATCGCGGTGGAGGACGCGCACTGGGTGGACCACCCCACGCGGGAGGTGATGATGTTCATCCTGCTGCGGTTGCGGCCCTACGACCTGCGGGCGATCTTCGCCCGCCGGCCGCTGACCGCGACCGAGCGGGTCACCCCGGGCATCAACATGATCGAGGTGGGGCCGCTCGCCGACGACGCCGCCGGGCAGTTACTGGATCTGCTGCATCCCGGGCTGCCGCCGTCGGTGCGCGAACGGGTGCTGGCCGAGGCGGCGGGCAACCCGCTGGCGATCACCGAGTTGCCGCTGACGTCCGTGGGGGTGGAGCTGCTGCCCAGCGGGGCGTCGCTGCGCACCCGGCTGGAGACCGGGTTCGCCGGGCGGCTGCTGGAGCTGCCGCCGCGCATCCGCACGACGCTGCTGGTGACCGCGCTGGACGGGGACCGGCTGGAGCATCGCGCCGAGCTGTCGCCGTACGAGCTGCTGGAGGTTGAGCGGGCCGGGCTGGTGACGCGGGATTCGACGCCGTCGGGGCTGCGGTTCCGGCATCCGCTGGTCCGATCCGCGATCATCAAGACGGCCTCGCCGGAGGAGACCCGCCAGGCGCACGCCGTACTGGCCGAGCAGCACGCCGCCGACCCGGAGCTGCGGATGTGGCATCTGGCGGCGGCCACCGTGGAGCCGGAGGAGGGCGTGGCCGCCGAGATCGAGAAGGCCGCCCGCGCGGTCAGCCGGCGCGGCGGCAGCGGGCTGGCGGTCAAGGCGCTGCGACGCGCGGCCGACCTCACCCCGCACCCGGCCGCCCGAGCGGCCCGGCTGCAGCACGCCGCCGAGCTGGCCGGCGAGTCCGGGCAGCTCACCCTCGCCCAGGAACTGCTGGACCAGGCACGCCGCCACCTGGACGACCCCGCCAGGGCGCTGGCCGTGCGCGCGCAGATCCTGCTGCTGCGCGACGGCGACCTGGACGCCGCCCGCCGCCTGCTGCGCGGCAGCCCCGCAGCGGGCCCGCTGGTGCGGGTGCTGGCCGCCTCCTACGCCCAGGATCCCGCCGACTGGGCGGAGGTGAGCGACGTGGTGGCGGGCTGCGACGACGAGCACGTCCGCCTGCTGCACGACGTGTTCGCCGGTCAGGGGGCGGCGGCGCGGGTGCGCACCGCGCTGGACGCGCTGCCCGCCGACGCCCCGCCCGGCCGGGTGGCCGCGCTGTGCCGGGCGGCCACCTGGATGGATCTGCTGCCCGACTACCGCGACCGGATCCGCGCGCTGACCGAGGGGGAGGCGGGCCAGGGCGCGGTCACCCACGCGGCGGGCGGCTACTGGCTGGCCGCCCACGATCATTTCCTGGCCGGGCAGTGGGAGGCCGCCGAGACCGCCGCCAGCACCGGCCTGGACCTGTGCGTCCGCCACGACCTCGGGCTGCTGGCCCACGACCTGCGCTGCAGCCTCGGCTGGATCGCCGCCGCGCGAGGCGATGCCGACAGCGCCCGCGCCTACAGCAGGACCGTGGAGCAGTGGGCGGCGCCGCGCGGCAGCGGCCTGCACCTGTCCCTTGCCGCGCGCAACCTGGCGCTCGCCGCGATGGCGGAGGGCGACTACGAGACCGCCTACGCGCACTGGATCAGCATCAGCCCGCCCGGCGTCATCCCGGCGCATGTGGCGTTCGCGCCGTGGGCGGTCTTCGAGCTGGTCGAGTCGGCGATCCGGACCGGCCGGACCGCCGAGGCCCGCGCGCACGCCGCCGCCGCGACCCACCTGGCAGAACGGGCGCCCCGGCTGCGCCTGCACGTCATGGCCGCCCAGGCCCTGGTCGCGCCGGAGGAGGAGGCGGTGCCGCTGTTCAAGGCGGCGCTGGCGCTGCCCAGGACCGAACGCTGGCCCTTCGACCATGCCCGGGTCCGGCTCGCGCTGGGCGAGCTGCAACGCCGCCGGTTGCAGCCCGGCGAGGCGCGTCCCGAGCTGCGCCGCGCGGCCGATCTGTTCGCCGGGATCGGTGCGACCGCCTGGCAGCAGCGCGCCGAGCAGGAGCTGCGCGCCACCGGCGTGGCGGTCACCCGGCAGCCCGGCACCGCCGCACACGGCCTGACCGCTCAGCAGTTGGAGGTGGCCCGGCTGGCCGCCTCGGGGCTGAGCAACAAGGAGATCGGTGAGCGGCTGTTCCTGTCGTCGCGGACGGTCAGCGCCCACCTGTATCGGATCTTCCCCAAGCTCGGCATCACCTCCCGCGCCGCCTTACGCGACGCCCTCGCCCGCGCCGCCGTGGACGAGGCCAACTGACACGCCCAGGTCAGGGCGGGCACGTCGGGCTCGTCGGGCTCGTCGGGCTCGGGGGTGAGGACCAGGCCGGTGGATCGGCCCGCTCGCGGCGGCGGATCAGGTACTCGGCGGTCGCCAGCGCGGCGGCGCCGAGCAGCACCTCGCTGACGGTGGAGATCAGGCGGCTGGCCAGGGCCACCACCGCGGCGGCCGGAGCGGGCAGCACCACGGTCAGCGCCGCCGTGAGCACCGCCTCCCGCACGCCGATCCCGTCCGGGATGAACACGGCCGCGATGCCGACCGACGTGGCGAGCGTGAACGCGCCGACGCACAGCAGCAGCGAGCGGGACGGGGGCGCGCCCATCGCGACGGCCAGCGGCCACAGGTGCAGCCCCGTCACCACCCACGACGCGCTCTGCCAGGCGACCGCGAGCCGCACCCCCCGCACGGACGCGGCCTTGGCGGCGGCGGGGCGGCGCAGCAGCCGCAGCAGCAGCGCCGAGCCCTGGTTGACGAGCTGCGGGCGCACCAGCACCAGCACGATCAGCACGGCCGCCCCGCCCAGCCACGCCGCCCGCGCCCCCAGCAGTTGCACGCCCGCCAGCAGCCCGACCGTGAACCCGCTCAGCAGCACCAGGCTCATGACCAGCGCCGCCGTGGTCATCAACCTGCCGAAGGTGATGCCGTTGACCGAGGCGACCTTGGCGGTGGCGACCATGCCGGGCACCCGTCCAGGCAGGTACTTGGACAGGAAGCCGACGAAGAAGATCCGCACCACGCGCGGCCCGCTCACCGGGGGGCCGAGCTCCAGCAGCACCACCCGCCAGGCGAGGAACCCGAGCGACAGGCCCGCCGTGCTCGCCAGCAGCGAGCCGCTGAGCAGCAGCGCCATCTGGCCGGGGTCGCGCCGGGCGAACAGGACGCCGACCACGCTCCAGTCCAGCCGCGACATCGTCCACCCGATCGCGACGGCGACGGCGACGGCGAACGCGGCCACCAGCGCCCGCTTCACCGGTCGAGGCAGGCGGGGCAGGCGGGGCAGCCAGGGTGCGCGAGGCGGGCCGGCCGGTTTCACTCGTGCGCCCCGGCCGTCGGCGCCGCGGACCCGATCGGCTCCCCCCTGCGGCGGCCCAGCTCGTACGCCACCCGCAGCAGCCCCACACACGCACCGGAGAAGAAGGCCGCGTGGAAGCAGAGCTGCATCCACGCCACCCACACCGCGAAACGCACCCCCCGGTACCGGCGCGCGAACCCGAGGAACACGCGGTTCCTGTAGAGGAACACCGCGAGCGCCCCCGCGGGCAACGCCAGCAGCCACGGGCTGACCAGAGCGAGCGGCAGGCCGAGAAAGGTGAGCGCGGCGGAGGCGGAGGACAGCCGCGGCCCCTTGCGCCGCTTCTGCCGTCCTGTGCCGATCATGTCGAGCTGGAACCCGGCCCTGTCCCCGCCGCGCAGCCGCCGCGCCCGCATCATGATCACCGGCAGGGTGGTGGACCGCACGAAGCGCTCCGCCAGGCACCCCCAGAACCGGTCCTCGTCGTCGGCCCTGGTCACCACGGACGTGCTCACGACCCGCCGGTAGCGGGCCGGTACGCGGGTGCCGAACTCGAAGTCCTCGCCGTCGCGCAGCCGCTCGTCCAGGCCGCCCGCCTCCTCGAAGACGTGGCGCGGGATCAGCGTGCACGACAGGAACGTGGCCGTGGTGCGGCTGCGCTCGTAGTGCTCGCACAGCACCCGGTACCGCTCGACCGGGCCGTCGTCGTACAGCGGCTCGATGTCGTAGATGCCCTGCACCAGGCCGCAGTCCGGCGTCCGCCGGTACGCCTCGACCGCGTTGCGGATCGCGTCGGGGGCCAGCGCCGTGTCGGAGTCGACGAAGAACAGCAGCGGCGCCGTGCTGCGGGCCACCCCCAGGTTGCGGGCCCCCGCCGGGCCCTGGTTGCGCGGCGATTCGACGACCGTGCACGGGAAGCCCCGGGCCGTCTCCAGCGAGCCGTCCGTGCTGACGTCGTCGACGACGATCACCTCGGCCGGCCGGTACGTCTGCGCGTACACCGACTCCAGGCAGGCCCGCAGGGTCCTGCGCTTGTTGTAGTTGGGCACGATGACCGCGACGTCATCGCTCACCTCGTCAGCCATGGGACTTCCCTTCGTCGATCAGGACACCGACACGACCATGCGCTGGGCCCGATGGTCGGACAACCCTCGGGCGGACGGCAGGTCGTAGCGGTGCACGGTCACGTCGGGGCTGGTGTAGAGCCAGTCGATCCGCCACAGCTCGGCGGCGCCGGCCAGGTAGGTCGCCGGGTAGAGGGAGGACAGCGCGGGCGTCCCGTCGACCAGCCGGTCGGGGAGCAGGCGGCGCGCGCCCATCGCGGGGGAGGTGTTCAGGTCGCCGGCGAGCACGACGGGGTGCGGGTTGGCCGCGACGTCCGCGGCGATGGCCAGGAAGCTCGCCTCCCGCCGCAGGGTCTTGGCGCGGGCGGAGTCGCGGGCCTCGGCGTCCCACAGCCGCCATTCGAGCGGCGGCTGGGCGATCTGCGCGTCGTAGAAGGAGACGGTCGTGCCGTTGACGTCGAGGTCGGTGCGCAGCGTCTCGACCGTGTAGCCCTCCGGCCAGTCCCGCAGCGCCCCGGGGATCTCCCGCTGGTCGGGCGGCAGCCACGGGCGCAGGTCCAGGCCGCGCTGCGCGGTGATCGGGAAGCGGGACAGCGTGATCTGCTCGCCCGACACCGCGACGTGGTAGCCGGGGAACTCGCGGCGCAGCTCGGCCAGCTTGTCGATGCGCAACGCCAGGTCGGCGGTCCAGCGCTGGGCGCGCATGTCCCCCGCCTGCGTGTTGACGTACAGGTACTCCGTCAGCAGGTAGACGTCGGCGTCCAGCTCGTGCAGGTAGGCGTAGAAGCCGGGGGAGCGGCGGTCGCCGTCGGCGGTGCGCCAGTCCTGGTCCCAGAACTGGGTGTTCCAGGCGGCCACGGTGATGGCCGCGGGGCCGGCGGGCGGCGGGGCGTACCAGAGGGTGGCGTAGTTGATCCCGCTCCGGCCCGCGCCCAGCAGCGCGGTGACCACCAGCAGCGACATGACGCGCCAGCGGACCGGCCTGGCCAGCGGCGCCACGACCAGCAGCAGCGCGGGCACCACCAGGAACAGCAGCGGCGGGACCAGCTCGATCGGGGCCCACAACGCGGCCCGCCCGCTGGCCAGCAGGTGGCACAGCACGAACAGCAGCCACCCCGCCGACGCGGTCACCACCAGCTTGGTGCCCCAGCACCAGCGCCGGCGCGGGCGCACGAAACGCCTGACCCGCTCCGCCCACGATCGCCCCGCCCGCGGCGCGGCGGAGGCCACTTGCTGCTCGATCACGGCGCCGAACGTACCCGGCGGTCCTTGTCCGGTTCTTGTCGTACGGGCGCGACAAGAACCGGACAAGACACCGTGCCTACCGTGAACCGGACATGAGGTCCGACACGGCAGACGGAGCACACATGGCACACCCCCTCGTCTCGGTCATCATCCCCAGCTACAACCGGTCCGACGTGTTGCGACTCTGCCTGGACGCGGTGCGGGCACAGACCCACCCGAACGTCGAGGTCATCGTGGTGGACGACTGCGGCACCGAGGACGCGGCCCAGGTGGCCGCCTCCATGGGGGCCAAGGTGGTCCGCACCGGCGTCAACGGCGGCCCGACCCCCGCCCGCAACCTCGGCGCCGAGCATGCCACCGGCGAGATCCTGTTCTTCCTCGACGCCGACATCGCCCTCGAACCCGACGCCGTGGCGAACGCGGTGCGGCTCCTGGAGACCCATCCGCGGGTCGGCGCCCTCGGCGGTGTCCTGCTGCCCGAGTCGCTGGTCTCCCAGAGCCTGGCCGCCCAGTACCGCGCCGTGCAGATGCACCGCTGGTGGATGCCCGCCCACCGGCCGACGCTGGAGCTGCACGCGTCGGTGCTGGCCGTCCCCGCCAAGGTTTTCGCCGAGGTCGGCCCCTTCGACCCGCGGCTGCGCGAGACCGTCTCCTCCGACTACCGCGTCCGCGTGACGCGCTCGTACGAGGTGAAGCTGAGCGACGCGATCCGCGGGCGCAAGGACCACGACGCCACCGTGCCGACCATCCTGCGCAAGGTGTTCCGCCGCGCCCGCCTCAGCGCGCTGGACTGGCGCGAGGGGGAGACGCCGGGCGACTCCGTGCCGCGCGCGGTCGGCGGTGTCCTGCTGCTCGCCGCCGTCCCGGCCTTCGCCCTGTCGCGCGTGCTGGGCGGACGGCGGCGACGGGCCGCCGCGCTCGTCCCGCCCGCGCTGGTCGCCGCCGCCATGGCCCTGGACGCGGGCACCTACCGCTTCGCCTTCGACCGGCGCGGCCCCGCGTTCGGCCTGTACTTCTCCGGCGTGCACCTGGCCGTCACCTTCACCGGCGCGCTCGGCGGCGCGGTCGGCGTCACGCAGCGGCTCGCGCTCGCCCGCCTGGAGAAGCTCGCCCGGCTCGCGGCCCAGGACTGAACGGCCATGCGGATCATCGCCACCGGCTTCGGCCGGACGGGAACGCTCTCGCTCAAGACGGCGCTGGAGCGGCTCGGCTTCGGGCCGTGCCACCACATGGTGGACGTGTTCGCCCACCCCCGGCAGATCAGGCCCTGGCTGGCCGCCGCCACCGCCCGCCAGGTGGACTGGGACCGGCTGCTCGCCGGCTACGAGTCGTGCGTGGACGGCCCGACCTCCGCCTACTGGCGGCAGCTCGCCGACCACTACCCCAAGGCCAAGGTCATCCTCACCACCCGCGACCCGGAACGCTGGGTGGCCAGCATGCAGCGCACCCTGTTCGCGCAGCGCCGCCGCATCGAGTCGCTGCCGGGCAGGGCGGCCGTCCTGCTGTCGTCGCTGCTCGGCACCGACCTCGCCGCGTTCGTCAGGATGGTCGACACCACCCTGGACGCGCGCACGTTCGCGACGGCGGCCGACCGGGAGCCCGAGCGGGCCATGAAGCTGTTCCAGGCGCACGCCGAACGGGTGATCGCCGCCATCCCGCCCGAGCGGCTGCTCGTCCTCGACGCCACCGCCGGATGGGGGCCGCTGTGCGAGTTCCTGGACGTCCCCGTGCCCGGCGAGCCCTACCCCCGGGTGAACGGCCGGTCCGACTTCACCAGGAGCGGCCTCGGCAGGCCCCTGCCGCTGCTGCTGCGCCGGACCAGGCAGCGGGGGCGGCGATGAGGCCCCTCGTGTCGGTCATCGTGCCGAACTACAACTACGCCCGGACCCTCGAACTGTGCCTGAGCGCGCTGGAGCGGCAGACGTACCGGAACCTGGAAGTGATCGTCGTCGACGACCGCAGCACCGACGACTCCGTCGAGGTCGCCCACCGGCACGGCGTGCGCGTCGTCGTCACCGACACCAACATCGGCGCCCCGGCGGCCCGCAACCTCGGCGCCGGCCACGCGCGCGGCGAGGTGCTGTTCTTCCTCGACTCCGACCTGGCGCTGGCCGACGACGTCGTCGAGCGCGCGGTCGAGCTGCTCACCACCGACCCCACGCTCGGCGTCGTGTGCGGCACCTACGACCCCGAGCCGCTCATCCCCGACAGCCTCGTGGAGCGCTACCGCAGCCTCCAGCTCCACTACTGGATCTCCGGCGACGAGGGCGAGATCAGCACCATCTACTCCGCGCTGTTCGCCATGCGCGCCGAGGTGTTCCGCGAGGTGGGCCCGCTCAACCCCGCGCTGCGCCACAGCGAGAACGCCGAGTACGGCCACCGCGTCACCCAGCGGTACCGCATCGTGCTCGACAACCGGATCAGGGGCAGGCACGACCACGACGACCGGCTCAAGGTGGTGCTGTCGAAGTTCTTCCACCGGGCCCGCCTGCACATCCCGCTGTACCTGCGCCGCCCCGACTTCAACGGCGGCCCGGCCAACAGCAGCCGCGGCTGGGGCTCGCTGGCCGCCCTGTTCGCCGTGCTCGCCGCGCCGCTGCCGGCCCTGCTCGGCCCGGCCTGGCTGGCCGTGCCGCTCGTGCTGCTGGCCGGCTCGATCGCCGCCGACCTCGGCATGTACCGCTTCGTCCGCCGGTACGCGGGCCTGCCCTTCACCCTGTACTTCACCGGCGTGCACTTCCTGGTGAACGTCACCGTCGCGGTCGCCGTCTTCGTCGGCGCCGCCCAGTGTGTCTTCTCCAGCAGGTTCCGGCGCACGTACGACCTACCGGCGGAGGTGTGAGCGATGACCCTCGTGTCGGTGATCGTGCCCAACTACAACTACGCCGCCTCGCTGGAGCTGTGCCTGCGCGCCCTCCTCGCGCAGACCTATCAGCCGATCGAGCTGATCGTCGTGGACGACGGCAGCACCGACGACTCCGCCGAGGTCGCCCGGCGGCTCGGCGTGCGGGTGATCCGCACCGAGGAGAACCTGGGCACGGCCGCCGCCAGAAACCTCGGCGCCGCCCACGCCAGTGGTGAGATCCTCATGTTCGTGGACTCCGACGTGGCCGCCTACCCCGACGCCGTCGAGGTGTCCGTCCGCCTGCTCGCCGCCGACCCGCGGCTCGGCGTGGTCTCCAGCGTCCACGACCCCGAACCGCTGATCCGCGACAGCCTCGTCGAGGAGTACCGGGCGCTGCAGTACCACTACTGGACGGTCAGCTCAGAAGGGCCCGTCTCGTTCCTGTTCTCGGCGCTGATGGCGATGCCGCGCCGCGTCTTCGACGAGATCGGGCCGTTCAACCCGCGCCTGCGCGAGACCGAGGAGGTCGACTACGGCCACCGGCTCACCCAGCGTTACGAGATGCTGCTCACCACCGCCGTGCGGTCGCGGCACGACCACGACGACAAGCTGCTCAAGCTGCTGCGCAAGCTGTACCGGCGGGGGCGCGCCCGGGTGCCGCTGTACGCGCGGCGGCGGCGCTTCGCCCGCGGGTTCGAGACCTCCAGCCGGGCCGGCGGCAGCCTCGCCGCCCTGGCCGCCCTCGTCGCTGCGCCCCTGGTCGTGCCTTTCGGGGTGGCGGGGGCCTCGCTCGCCGTGCTCGCCCTCGTCGTGTCGCTGGTGGCCGATCTGGGCATGTACCGCTTCGTGCTGCGGCGGCGGGGGTGGTGGTTCCTGCTGTACTTCGGTGCGGTGCACTTCGTGGTGAACGTGACCATCGCGGCGGGGGTGGCGGCCGGGGTGCTGCGGTGGTTGTGCTCGGCCCGGTTCCGGCGGCTCTACGACCCCGACCCGGTCATGCGGCAGGCGGTCACGTGACGGCTCCGCTCCGGGCGTTCTTCTGGCCGGTACGCCGAGCACGCGCAGCCGCCGCCACCCAGCCCAGTGCCCAGCCCAGTGCCCAGCCCGGCGCGCAGCCTGCCGCCCAGCCTGGCGCGCGGCCCCGTGCGCGGGCGGTGGTGCTGGGTCGTAGGTTTCGGCGTGGGGCGCGGGCTCGTAGGGTGCCGCTGCTCCTGTGCGCCGCCCTCGCCTGGCTGGTGTTCGTGGTGCTGCACCGCGTCCTGTCCGGTCAGGTGTGGTGGTGGCAGGCGCCGGAGCTCCTCCCGCCCCTGGCGCTGGCGGCCGTCCCCGTGCTGCTGCTGGCCGCGGCCCTGGCGAGGGCCCGCCGGGGCGCCGTGGCGGGGGCGTACCGCACGCGTCGGGTGACCGTCGCGGCGGCGCTGATCTCGCTGACGCTGGGCGCGCCCGGCAGCGGCCTCAATCTCGCCTGGCTGTGGCACCCCACCACCCCCGCCCCACTCGGCGCGATCAAGCTGTTCTCCTGGAACACCTGGTACTGGGACCAGCCCGCCACCACCACGCTCCCCCCGCCCACCGGCACCCCACCCCAGGACGTCACCGCCTTCTACCGGCATCTGCACGCCCAGGACGCCGACGTCCTGCTCCTCCAGGAGTACGTCTACTTCGGCGCGGGCAACCACCCGATCCGGGTGAACGACCTGGACAGGCTCCGCCGCGAGTTCCCCGGTCACCACCTCGCCACCGCCGGCGAGATGGTGACGCTCTCGCGTTACCCCATCGTCCAGCAGCACGGCATCGAGGCGAAGGACGCCCACGTCCCGCCAGGATCGAGCTGGCCGGCCTTCCACACGACGAAGACCCTCCGCACCGACCTGCGCATCGCGGGCCGCACCGTCTCGGTCTACAACACCCACATCAACTCGCCCCTCGGCTCAGGCGCTCTCAACCGCGCCCAGCACGAGGACCGCGAGGCCAACCTGCGCGCCCTGGCCGCCGACATCCGGGCGAACCCGCTGCCCGCCGTCCTGGCCGGCGACTTCAACGCCTCGCCCGCGATGGGCCTGCTGCGCCTGGTGCCGGAGCGGATGACCGACGCCACCCCGGCGCTGCGCTCGCTCTACCCCGCCACCTGGGACGAGCGGAGCGCCCTGCTGTCGCTGTGGCGGATCGACTGGGCGTACACGACGCCGGAGATCGCCGTCCACGAGTACGGGCTGGTCCGCTCGGACGGCCTGTCGGACCACAGCGGGCAGCGGCTGGTCCTCTCGCTCACCCGGTGACCTGGGCGTACAGCAGAGCAGGGCGAGGCGCGGGTGCCCTGCTCGCGCGCAGGATGCGCAGGTGCAGCGCGCGCAGCTCAGGGCCGGGCTCGACGCCGAGCTGGCGGGCGAGGTAGCCGCGCAGCCGGGCGTACAGGGCGACCGCCTCCGCGCCGCGTCCCAGCTCGCACAGGCCGCGCATCAGCATGCTGGCCAGCGGCTCCGCGAGCGGGTAGCGCGGTACGAGAGGCGTCAGCTCGGTGACCACGATGTCGGGCCGTCCCAGCCGCAGGTGGGCCTGCGCCCAGGTGACGACCGCGCCGACGTACTGCTGCTCGATGCCGTACCGCGTGCGGGCGGCCCACTCGCCGGGGATGCCGGTGAGCGGCGCGCCGCGCCACAGCTCCATCGCCTCGGCGAGCATCCGGACCCGGGCGGGGTCGTCGCAGGCGCGTTGCTGCGCCTGCTTGGCCAGCCGCCGGAACCGGTGGGCGTCCACCCGGTCCGGGTCCACGTCGAGCGTGTAGCCGCCGTCGCGGCGCTCGATGCGCACCCCGGTCGCGGTCAGCGCCTGCCGCAGGCGGGCGATGTGGGCGTACAGCGAGTCGGCCGCCCGGTCCGGCGGATCGTCCCAGACCCGCTCGATCAGCGTGCCGAGCGAGACGGGCCGGTAGGCGTCGATCGCCAGGGCGGCCAGCACCGCGCGTCGCTGCGGCGGCCCCAGGGCGACACCGCGCACCTCGACCGGTCCCAGTAAGCGGACGTCCATCGCCTTCCTCTCACAATCGTTTCTCACAGGCGGACGAGCACGAGCGTCACGCCCAGGGCGGCGGCCCACACCATCGAGTTGGCGACCATGACGCGGTCGCGCAGCAGCACCCGCACCGGGTCGCCGCCCTCGTTGTGCACGAGCTGGATCTGCAGGTACCGGAAGAGGGCGAACAGCGCGAACGGGGTGGACAGCATCATGGCCGTCGGGCCGTGCTGCGGGCCGAACGGCCCCTCGTCGCGCAGGTACATCAGGCCGGACACGAGGGCCAGCACGGAGGCGATCTGCAGCAGCCAGTTGGTCAGCTCCATCGAGTAGCCGCGCAGCGCGGGCCGGTGCGCGGCCCCGCCTTCCAGCAGCTCCTGCCGGCGCTTGCCGATGAGCAGCAGCAGCGCCATCGAGAACACGGTGATCAGCAGCCAGCCGGGCACCCGGTCGCCGGTCACCTCGTACCCCTGCACGACGCGCAGCACGAACCCGGCGGCCACCGTGCCCACGTCGATCAGCGGGAGGTGCTTGAGCAGGCGGCTGTAGGCGATGTTGAGCACCAGGTAGACCAGCACCGGCCAGGACTCCACGGGCGCCCGCGCGACGACGGCCCCGAGCACCGCCAGCAGGACGGCGCAGCAGACCGCGGCGGCCAGCACCCCCACCCGCCCGGCCGCGATGGGCCGGTGGCACTTGACCGGGTGGAGCCGGTCGCGGTGCCGGTCGGCGAGGTCGTTGCCGATGTAGACGGCGGCGGAGGCGACCATGAACGCCACGGTCGCCCACAGCACTCCGGCCACCTCGGCCGGGCTGGGCGCGGTCGCGCCGATGAGCGCCACGGGCACGAGCAGGATCGCCTTGGCCGCGTGGGAGGGACGGATCAGGGCGGCCAGATCCGCGATCGGGCGCCTGCGGGTCTCCACGGGCCGCTCGTGCGCCGTCCCCTGGCGCTGCGGGCTGTCTGGAACGTCAGGCGATTCGACAAGGCGCATGCTTCACCCCGATAGCTCAGAAGAAGACCTTCGCCAGCGACAGCGCACCCTGCCGCCACGCGTCCCGGCTGGTCGCGCCGCGGCTCGCGCCGGTCGCCCGGTTCTCCCGCCACCACGCGTACGTGCGCAGGATCGCGTCCCTGTTGGACAGCCGCGGGCGGAAGCCGAGCCGGTCGCGGGCCTTGTCGATGCTGACGTAGGAGTCGGCGAGCAGCTTGCGCGCCAGCCGCCCGTACACCGGGGACAGCCGGCTGCGCTCCAGCAGCCGCAGCCCGGCCAGCGCCGGTCCGGCGGGCAGCGAGACGACCCGCTTGCCGTGGCCGGCCGCGTCGAGCACCGCCTGGAAGTCCTCGCGCAGCGTGCCGAACTCGGCGGCGGCCAGGTTGTAGGTGTCGTCCGCGACGGGGGCGGGCGCGTCGAGGACGAGGGCCACGGCGTCCACCAGGTCCTCGATCGCGAACATCTGGATGCGCTTGTCCCCCTTGCCGAGCACCGGGAAGTTGCGGCCCTCCTCGGCCCACTCGAACAGCATCGCGAACAGGCCCATCCGGCCGGGGCCGAGGAACGTCTTGGGGCGCAGGACGGGCACGCGCATGCCGTTCGCCCGGTACTTCTCCGCCAGTTCCTCCGCCGCCGCCTTCGCCCTGGTGTAGGGGTCCACGGGGGCGCGCGGATGGTCCTCGGGGGTGGGCACCAGCTCGGGCAGGCCGTACACGGCGGTGGAGGAGATGTGCACCAGCCGCTCCACGCCCGCCAGGCGCCCGGCCTCCAGGACCGTGCCGGTCCCCGTGACGATCAGGTCGTGGATCTGCTCGGCCGGGTAGCTCGGCAGCGCGCCCGCGCAGTGGACGACCGCGTCCGCGCCGGTCATGACCTCCGTCATCAGCGGCAGGTCCCGCACGTCGCCGATCCGGTGCTCCACCGGGGTTCCGCTCTCCGCCGCCGGGCCGGCAGGCGGGCGCAGGTCCACCCCGACCACGTGGTGGCCGTCGAGCGCGAGCCTGCGGGTCAGGTGGCCGCCGAGCATCCCGGCGCTGCCGGTGACTACGACCCGGCGGGCCATCGCGACCCCACCTTCTCCCGTACGAACCGGGCGAGCAGCCGCGGCAGCCCCTTGGCCAGCGTCTTGTCGAGGCTGTCCAGGAAGTACTCGACGTCCTCCGGCTCGATGGCCAGGGTCGGCGCGACGACGAGCGGGTTGTCGGCGTTCGGGCTGTAGTAGGAGACGATGCCGTGCTCCCGGTACAGCTCCGCGATCACCGAGAGCGTGATCAGCTTGGTGCGGAACTGCGGGTCGCCGGAGAAGCCAGGCGCGAGCTTGGCCGCCAGGTCGAGCACCTTGGGCCCGCCGCTCAGGAACACGCCCCACAGCGCGCCCACCCCGCTCACCCGGCCGACCACGTCGGGGTGGCGCTTGCAGATGTTGTTCAGGCCGGGGCCGAGGATGCGCTCGATCTGCCGCGCCCTGGCGGGGTAGTCGTCCTCGACGACGATGTTGACGGCCTCGATCGCGGTGACGGTCTCCTCGCCGAACCCGTAGTACGTGGTGCTGTGCAGGATGACGTCCGAGAGCCGGTCGTAGGCCTTGCGGAAGACGCGCTCGCGGGCGGTGTAGCCGGCGATCGACGCCTTGCCGCCGCCGAGCGACTTGGAGTAGACGAGCACGTCGGGCAGCAGGTCCGGGTAGCGCATGAAGTAGAAGAGGCTGCCCGTCTTGCCCCAGCCCGTGTACACCTCGTCGAAGATCAGCATGATGTCGTCGGCGTCGCAGAGCCGGCGCAGCTCGTACAGGTCGCTCTCCGACCAGCAGCGCATGCTCGACGCGCTGTACGGCTCCGCCATGATCGCGTAGACGTCGCACTCGCCGCCGGGCGTGCGGGCCGCCTCCACGGCCGCGCGGACGGCCGCCAGGTCGCCGTACGGGTGGACGACGATGCCGGGCAGGCCGGGGAAGCGGAAGGAGTTCTCCGACGAGCCCGTCAGGCTGCCCGCGCCCAAGGTCTTGCCGTGAAAGCTGATGTCGGAGCGGAGGATCGTGTTGCGGCGGCCCCCGTGGTACTTGTACGCCATCTTGACGGCGCCCTCGTTCGCCTCGGCGCCGGAGTTCGGGAAGTAGGAGATGTTCAGGTCGCCCGGCAGCAACTCGGCGATGTTGTGGCTGAGCGCCGCCACGTACGGCGAGAAGAACGCCTTGTGCACCTCCATCCGCCGGCGCTCGGCGAAACGGCGCCGCGCCTCCAGGATGCGGGGGTGGTTGTGGCCGTGGTTGAGTACCCCCACCCCGCCGGTGACGTCAAGCACCTCGCGGCCGTCGCGCGTCCTGATCCGCGCGCCCTGCGCGCTCTCGACGAGTTCCCGGCCGAAACCGAAGGAGGTCATGAGGTTGACCTGGCTGCGGCTGACGTACCTTCTGTACAGATCCTGGACCTGTTTTACGGTGAAACTTTCACACTCGTCTACGCCGATGAGCTCGGACACGGCCGCCCTTCCCGCTACGTGCGAATTCCGCTGGTGCCCGGCCTTCTTCGCGGCGGCGAGAAAAGGTGAGACACGGCGTCAACAATGTCGAATCCGGCTACACCCCGTGCCATACAAATGTGTATAGGTGGACGGCGGGCGGCATGACGGCGAAGAAGAAAAGCGGCCGGGAGCGGACCGCCGGGGCATTTATCGATCGAATCTCCCGGTGAATGCGGGATGATTTCCCGCGGGCGGCCCGGCGTCAGCTCCGCACGGGCATGTAGGTGATCGGCTGGGCCGATGCCTGGGCGGCCGGGACGGCGGCTTGCACGGGCGGCCCGGCGGGCGGCGTCCAGACGTCGCGGCGCGCCCGCCTGACGGCCTGCGCCTGGTCCTCCTCGGTGTCCTCCTCCCTGGCGCGCTCGCGCGCGAACAGGCAGAGCAGGTCGTGCATGCGGTACCGGTCGTGCCCGCACACCTCCAGGAGCTGGGCCTCGGCCAGGTGGTCCAGCAGGTCGCCGGCGCGCGGCTCGGAGCGGTCGGCCAGCGCCGCGGCGGCCGTGACGCTGATGGCGCCGCCGCCGAGCAGGCTCAGCAGCCGGAACATCCGCGACGACTCGGTGTCCAGGCTGCGGTAACTCATCATGAAGTACGCCCGCACCGCCTGGTCGTCGGCCTGCAGCTCCGACAGGCGGTGCTCCTCGACCGCCAGCCGCTCGGCCAGGCCGTGCAGCGACAGCCCCGGACGGGCGATCAGCCGGGCGGCGGCGATCCTGACCGCCAGCGGCAGCCCCGCGCACAGCCGGACGATCGCGCGCGCCGCCCGCTGCTCGGCCGCCACGCGCTCCTCACCGATCAGGCGGCCCAGCAGCGTGGCGGTCTCCTCCTCGGTCATCACGCCGAGACGGAGGTGCGCGGCGCCGTCCAGCGAGGTGAGCATCCTGCGCGCGGTGACCAGCACGCCGCAGGTGGGGCTCGCGGGCAGCAGCGGGCGCACCTGCGCGGCGTCGCGGGCGTTGTCCAGCAGGAACAGCAGGTGCCTGCCGTCGGTCAGCGAACGGAAGCGGGCCGCGGCCTCGTCCACGTCCAGCCGCCCGTCGGGGCCCGCCGCCGCGTCGTCGCCGAGCGAGCGCAGCAGGCGGGCCAGGACGTCGGCGGGATGCAGCGGCGCGACGCCCGGGGTGGAGCCGTGCAGGTCCACGTACAGCCGGCCGTCCGGGAAGCGGCCCGCGACCTGGTGGGCGACGTGCACGGCGAGCGCCGACTTGCCGACCCCGGCCGCGCCGGTGATCGCCGAGATGGCGGCCGTGCCGGAGACGGCGCTCAGCTTCGTACACAGGCGGGAGACCTCGGCGATCCAGCCGGTGAAGGCCGCGGCGCCGATGGGTAACTCGGCCGGCGCCCGCCGCGCGGCGACCGCGGGCGGCGGCGTCAGCGCGGGGTCGTCGGCCAGGATGCGCTGGTGCATGCGGACCAGGTCGGGCCCCGGATCGATGCCGACCTCAGCGGCAAGCGTCATCCGCGCGCTCTGGTAGACGGTCAGCGCGTCGGCCCTGCGGCCGGAACGGTACAACGCCAGCATGAGCTGGGTCCGCAGCCGCTCGTTCAGCGGATCCCTGCGGGTCAGCGCCTCCAGGTCGGCGAGCATCTCGCCGTGCTGGCCGAGCGCCAGCCTCGCCTCCAGCGAGGCGTCCACCACGGTCGCCCGCAGCCGCTCCAGCCGCGCCGCCTCGCAGCGCAGCGGCGCGGGCAGGGGTAACTCTTCCAGGACGGACTCGCCGCGCCACAGGCACAGGGCCCGGGTCAGCCGTTCGAGCGCGACGTCGTGCCGCCCGGCCGACAACGCCAGTTGCCCCTGCGCGGCGAGATCCTCGAACAGCGTGACGTCCACCTCGCCCGGCGTGACGCGCAGCATGTAACCGTTCGAGCCCGCCTCGATGCGAGAGGGGGAACCGAGCACCTTGCGCAGCGCGGAGATGTAGGTGTACAGGTTCGACTCCGCGGTGGCGGGCGCGCGTTCGCCCCAAAGCCAGTCGAGCATGCGCCGACTGGGTATCGCCTTTCCCGTGTTGAGCAGCAGGGCGGCAAGCAGCACCCGTTGTTTTCTGCGGCCGAGCGCGATCGGTCTCCCGAGAGAGGTACGAACCTCGATCGGCCCGAGGATCTTGAAATCCATACACATCACCCTGCAGCGCGCGGCTTTTCACCAACGGGACCGTACGATTGCACACGGATCTTGATTTGCCGCGACCCATGATCGACGTAAGCGACCTTGGAACGGTACTTCCTGTAACGGAATAAGAAGATTACGCATCTCGAATGGCGGGCCCCCGCCGGGGAGGCGGCTGAAATTTATTGCCGCGTCGATATGCGTGCTGCGAGAAATTCGCCTCCGGGCGGGGCGGGGCCCGTCGGGGATCACACACTTGTGCGATGTACGGTAGATCGTCACCTGGCACGGTGGTTTCCCCTGCACGGCACGGACACAGGAAGGCTTCGGATGGACGACCAGCAGATCCTCCAGCGCATTCACGCCCTCGTGGACGAGGAGCACGAGCTGCTCTCCCAGCGCGAGTCCGCGGGGCCTGAGCAGCACGCCCGGATCGCGCACCTGGAGGAGACCCTCGACCAGTGCTGGGACCTGCTGCGCCGCCGCCGCGCCCGGCAGTCGGCCGGGCTCGACCCGGACGACGCCCAGGCGGCGCCGGTCGCGCAGGTCGAGAGCTACCTGCAGTAACCGGTCCCGCAGGCTTCCCGCGTTGGCCGGGTCCCGCAGGCCTCCCACGTTGGCCGGATCCCGCAGGCTTCCCGCAGTGACCGGAGCCCGCAGGCTGCCTGCGGTGACCGGGTCCCGCAGGTTCCCGTAGTGACCGGGTCTCACAGGCTCCCTGCGGTGACCGGTCGCGCAGGTCGAGAGCTGCCTGCAGTCAGACTGCGGGCTTGAGGAGCGACTACATGCCACGTACCTGGCTGACCGAGCGTTTCGGGCTGGACGTGCCGCTGGTCGGCGCGCCGATGGCGAGCGTCGGGGACGGACGGCTGGCCGCCGCCGTCTCCTCGGCGGGCGCGCTCGGCATGATCGGTGTGCCCGCCTCCGCACCCGGCTCCTGGATCGCCGAGCAGGCCGCCGTCGCAGCCGCGAGCGGGCGGCCGTACGGCATCGGGCTGATGGCCTGGGCACTGCCCGGCCACCCCGACCAGCTCGCCGCCGCCCTGGAGGCGCGGCCCGCGCTGGTCTCGGTGAGCTTCGGGGACTTCACCCCGTACGTCCAGCCGCTGCGCGACGCCGGCATCACCGTCGCCGTCCAGGCGGGCACCACCAGGGAAGCGCTCCAGGCGGAGGCCGCCGGGGCGGACGTCGTGGTCGCCAGGGGCGGCGAGGGCGGCGGGCACGGGCGCGACGAGGTGGCCACGCTGCCGCTGCTGCAGGGCGTGCTGGAAGAGGTGACGGTCCCGGTGCTCGCCGCCGGCGGCATCGCCACCGCCCGCGGCCTGGCCGCCGCCCTCGCCGCCGGCGCTGCCGGCGGCTGGGCCGGGACGGCGTTCCTCGGGTGCGCCGAGACGCTGCTGTCCGAGGCCGCCCGGGCGCGGGTGCTGGCCACCGAGGAGACCGGCACCGCGTACGGGCGGGTCTTCGACGTGGCCCAGCGGCTGGCCTGGCCGCCGGAGTTCGGCGGGCGGGCTTTGCGTAACGCGTTCTTCGGGCGGTGGGAAGGGCGGGAGGAGGAACTGGCCGGGGATGAGGCGGCACGCGAGGAACTGGCGGCGGCCCGGGCGGCGGGCGACTTCGACACCGCGTACGTGTACGCCGGCCAGGGAGTGGGCCTGGTGAAGGGCGCGGGGGAGGGGGTGCGGACCGCTGCCGACGTGGTCACCGCCTTCGCCGCCGCCGACGAGCTGCTCCGCCGCTTCTAGCCCGCCGCTTCTAGCCCGCCGCGTCTTGCCCGCCGCGTCTTGCCCGCCGCGTCCGGTCCGCCGCGTCGAGTCCGCCGCGTCCGGTCCGCGCGTCGAGTCCGTCGTGTCCAGTTCGCCGTTTCCAGCCCGCCGCTTCCAGGAGGCGCCGCATGCCCCGCTTCGAGGTGACCACCCTCGTCCAGGCGCCACCCCCGGCCGTCTTCGACGCGTCCCTGTCGGTGGACCTGCACACCTCCGCGTTCGCCCACACGGGCGAGCAGGCGGTGGCGGGCGTCACGTCAGGACGGCTCGCCCTGGGCGACCAGGTCACCTGGCGCGCCCGCCACTTCGGCCTGACCTGGCACCTCACCTCCACGATCAGCGCCTGCACCCGTCCCGCGTACTTCGTGGACGAGCAGGTGACGGGCCCGTTCCGGCGCTGGCACCACGCCCACACGTTCGAGGCGACCGGCGACGGCGCGGCCACGCTCATGACGGACGTCGTCGACTTCGCCGCCCCCCTGCCCCCGCTGGGCCGGCTGGCGGAGATCCTGGTGCTGAAGCGCTACCTGACCAGGCTCATCGTCCGGCGCAACGCCCACCTCGCGGCGGTGGTCACGCGCCGGCCCGCTGGATGACGTACATGCCGAGCTGGTCAGGACCGGTGCCGGACGCCAGCAGGCCACCGCCGCGCCCTGGCCGTCCTGCGTCGTCTGCGGGGCTGACCCGGGTCAGGAGAGGGCGGCGGCGAGGCGTTCGCGCAGCGCGGCGTCGTGCTCGGCGTCCGTGCACAGCGTCACGGACAGCCCGTCGTGGGAGGCGTCGGCGAGCACGGTCAGCAGTGTGGCGAGCTGCTCGGGCGGCTCGTCGGCCAGCAGCTCCTCGGCGTGCCGGACGATGAGCGTGACGGCGCCGATGTCGCGCAGGCAGTCGGTGAGCGCGTCCCAGTTGCGGCCGAAGTAGCCGGGGAAGCGCAGCGCCCGCGCCACCTCCTCGAAGAAGGCGGCGCGGGTCCTGCACGCCCGCCCGTCCACGACCCGGCCGGTGGACACGGTCAGCCACGGGGGCAGCGGACGCGGGGCAGAGTTCATGCGTGTTCCCTAGAGCCGGTAGAAGTCGGTGTAGTGGTTGGGGGAGAACCAGACGGCGCCGGTGCTGCGGTTGACGACGATCCGGTACGCGTCACGCGCGGCGCCACGGGCCCGGGAGTAGACGTCGTACTCGTAGTAGGTCGCGTTCGTGGGCAGTTGCCCCTCGCGGTTGTAGTGGCGCCCGCCGGTGTAGTTGTATCTTCCATCAGGCCAGGAGTACCAGCCGGCGCTGGTGGGGTAGCCCTTGGCGGCCCAGGTGGCGCGGGCCGAGCGGGCGTCGGCGCAGCGGGAGATGGTGCAGGAGCTGTAGACCGCGGCGTTGGCGGGCGCGACCCCCGCGAGTCCGATGACGGAGACGAGGGCGGCGAGGACGACGGCGAGCCGTGCCGGCCAGGAAGGGCGCGACGGAGTGTGCACGGAGCCTCCTTGCGAAGGGGGTGACGGACACCGTCATGATCGCCTTCCTTCGCTTGTCAGGGAAAGACGCCGGCGTCAAGGAACGGTGAACAATGCGAGGCCTTTTCATGGTGCCGGGCGTCGAAGCGCGACCAGCGCCGTACGCTCGGACGGCACCGAACCTAGACCGACAGCAGGACGGGCAGCGCGCGGTGCCCGTTGGAGATGAACGACTCCAGCGGCAGCAGGTCGCCCGGCCGCGCGGCCAGCGTCATGCCGGGGAAGCGGCCGAACAGGGCGGGCAGCGCGATCGCGGCCTCCAGCGTGGCCAGCGGCGCGCCGAGGCAGCGGTGCACGCCGTATCCGAAGGCCAGGTGCTCCTTGGCGGCGCGGGTGACGTCGAACGTGGCCGCGTCCTGGCCATGCACGAGCGGGTCGCGTCCGGCGGCCCCGTAGCAGTTGAGTATCGGCTCGCCGGCGGGCAGCACGAGGCCGTCGCCGAGGTCGATGTCCTCGACGGTGAAGCGGAGCGGCAGGTTCGCGATCGGCCCCTGGCTGCGCAGTGTCTCCTCGATGACCTCGTCCCAGCTCACGCTGCCTGAGCGGACGAGGGCGAGCTGGCCCGGGTGGGTGAGCATCGCGTAGATGGCGTTGTCGAGCAGGTTGACCGTGGTCTCGTGGCCCGCGCTCAGGAACAGGATGAGCGTGTCGACCAGCTCGTGCTCCTCCAGCGGCGCGTTCTCCTCGTCGCGGGCGGCGATCAGCGCGGAGGACAGGTCGTCGCCTGGGTGCTCGCGCTTGCCTGCGACGACCTCGCGCAGGACGGCCTGGAGCCGCCCCAGGATCTCGGCCGTGTCGGGGGCGTCGGGCCGGCCGATCTGGAAGAAGGAGTCGGCGCAGTGGCGCACCTCCTCGCGGGTGTCCTCGTCGGCGATGCCGAACAGCTCGCAGATCACCTTGATCGGCAGTGGGTAGGCGTACCGTTCGCGCAGGTCCGTCACCGTGTCGGGCGGCTGGCCGGCCAGCTCGCCGAGCAGCTCCTCGGTGATCGCCTCGATGCGCGGGCGCAGCGCGGCGGTGCGGCGGACGGTGAAGGCGCTGGAGACCAGGCCGCGCAGCCGCCGGTGGTCCGGCCCGTACGCGGTGAGCATGTTCCGCACGGCCACCCACGCGAACAGCGGCCACTCCGGCGAGATCTCGCCCTTGATCCAGGCGGGCCAGTGCAGGTAGGCGTCCTTGGACACGCGCGGATCGGTCAGCAGCCGCCTGAGCAGCGCCTGGTCGCTCACCGCCCACGCCAGGACGCCGCCGGGCAGCTCGACGCGGGCGGCGGGCCCGAGCGCGCGGATGCGCTCGGCCTCGCCGTGGATGTCGCGGCCCGCGGGATCGATGACGAACGGCCGTGCGCCGGCAGCGCCCATGGTGTTCTCCTGTGGGATTAGCGCCCGATTTGTCCATCGGCAGCGTTCCCCATCAGGCAGCACCGCGTCCACTATCCGGGCGGATCAAATCATGTACGCCTACGCCGTGGCCGCCGCGGGCACCAGCGCGAAGCCGGTGACGATCTCCGGCTGGATGCGGATCACCTGCTCCATCTCGCCCGCCACCCAGGGCGTCAGCATCGTCCTCAAATGCGCAGCCTCGGCGGGATCGGTCACCAGCCGCGCCACCCCCGTGATGATCACGCTCCAGCCCAGGCGCTCGTACCCGTCCAGGTCGTCCGCCTCGTACGCCACCACGGCCTCCGCCGGCGCCACGTGGGCGCTGAGTATCGTGCCGGGGCTGGACCGGATCACGATCTGACCGCCCACCACCACGTGGTTGACGGGCCGGATCGCGGGCAACGCGTGCCGGGTGAAGACGATCCGGCCGAACGGCACGCCGGCCAGCAGCCGCAGCGCCTCCGTCTCGGGCAGCTCCCGGAGCCGCCGGTTGCCCGTTCCGTTCTGGTACATCACCATCACAGCCTGCCGATGGCCGCCCGCGACCGAACAGGGACCAAAGTCCCGACTTTCCCAGGAGGAGGACCCTGCGGGAGCGCCTCTCACGGCCGGTGGCCTGATCGCGCTCCGTGACGGGTGAGGAGGGCGGGCAGGTCGGCCGGCGTCCCCCACGTGCCAGACTGGGCGGATGGAGAGCGAGCACCGTCCGTTGATGCCGCAGATGCGCCTCGATGAGCTGCTGGCGGAGCTGCAGGTGCGGCTCAACGCCGTGCTGTCCACCCGCGACCGGGTGCACGCGCTGCTGGAGGCCGTCGTCTCCATCGGCAGCGACCTCGACCTGGAGACGGTGCTGCGCAGGATCGTGGCGACCGCCACCACGCTGGTGGACGCCGCCTACGGCGCGCTGGGCGTGGTCGGCGAGGAGAACACCCTGGTCCAGTTCATCCCCGTGGGGCTGAGCGAGGAGGAGATCGCCAGGATCGAGCACTGGCCGCACGGGCTGGGCCTGCTCGGCCTGCTGATCAAGGACGCCCGGCCGCTGCGGCTGGGCCGCATCTCCGACCACCCCGAGTCCTACGGCTTCCCGCCCGGCCACCCGCCGATGGGCACGTTCCTCGGCGTGCCGGTCAGGGTGCGCGACGAGGTGTTCGGCAACCTGTACCTGACGGAGAAGCGCGGCGGCGGCGAGTTCGACGAGGAGGACGAGGCCGTCGTGATCGCGCTGGCCACCGCCGCCGGCGTCGCCGTGGAGAACGCCCGCCTCTACGAGGAGTCGCGGCGGCGCGAGACCTGGCTGCAGGCCTCCGCCGACGTCACCACGAACCTGCTGTCGGGCGCCGACCCCCGCCAGGTGCTGTCGGTGGTGGCCGCCCGCGCCCGCCAGCTCAGCGACGCGGACCTGGCGCAGGTGCTGCTGCCGGAGGGCGCGGCGCTGCGGGTGGCGGCGGCCGAGGGCGAGGGCGCGCAGGAGCTGCTCGGCTCGTCCTGCGAGCTGGACGGCACCCCGGCCGGCCAGGTGTTCAACGGCGGCGAGCCGGTGACGGAGCCGGAGGGCAGGCCGGTGCTCCTCGTGCCGCTGGGGGCCGCGCCGGGCGTGCGGGGCGTGCTGGTGCTGGCCAAGCGGAGCGGCCGGCTGCCGTTCAGCATGGCCGACCGGCAGGTGCTGGAGGCGTTCGCGGGGCAGGCGGCGCTGGCGCTGGAGCTGGCGGAGGCCCGGCGCG